>CAIRFY010000408.1 GCA_903877945.1 uncultured Oscillochloris sp.
GGCGATGCTATCGCATCCTCGCCTCATCGCGTCCCAGCCACACTGTAAAGCTGTTCTGAACCATGTCTTAGGGATGGTTCAATCTAGCTTGACAGTTCAGCGATGAAACGATGACGCGGTGAGGCGTTCCGTATCGCCTCATCGCCTCATCGCCTCATCGCCTCATCGCAAGACTGTAAAGCTGAATGTACCCATTTTGAAACATGCCTTAGGATTGCTATACACCGGGGGGTGCTAACAGCGTTAGGCCGGTTTCCGGGCGGTGATCGCACAACTGGTGATCTTGCCGTCAAGGGCGTGAAGTGTCTCAATGGGCAGCAGACCCTCTGCCGCCAGAGCTTGGGCGCGTAGGTCTTCGGCCCCGTAACGCTGTGTCACCGTCAGGTCGATGTCGGTGAATCCGGCTGCCGCCAGCAGCGCCCGGTACTGACTCATCGAGAGCGCACCGGCAAAGCAGCCGGCCCAACTCAGGGCGGTGCGCAGCTCCGCCTCGGCGATGGGCAGGTCGCTTAGATCACCATCGAAGACAATGTCGGAGACTGCCAGCCGCCCGCCGGGGCGCAGCGTGCGGAAGGCGTCGCTCAGCACCTGGCCCTTGTCGGGGGCCAAGTTGATCACGCAGTTCGAGATAATCACGTCAACCGAGTGGTCAGGTAGCGGGATAGCCTCAATGTCGCCCTTGAGGAAGCTGACATTGGTGGCACCAAGCTTCTGCGCATTGCGCCGGGCCGTCTCCAGCATGGCATCGGTCATATCAAGGCCGTAGACGAAGCCCCCAGGGCCGACCTGGCGTGCGGCGAGCAGCACCTCTAGCCCGCCACCTGAGCCCAGGTCGAGGACAACCTCGTCGGGCTGGAGCTTGGCCAGGGCCAGAGAGTTGCCGCAGCCGAACGAGGCTGTCACCACATCGGTGGGCAGGGCGGTGATGGTCTCCGCCCCGTAGAGGGCGATCTCGGTGCTGGTCGGGCCGCAGCAGGTCGGGCCACAGCAGCCGCTGGCGGCCTGGATGGCATTGCCGTAGTGTTCACGGACGGCGGCCTTGATGGCGGTTGGGTCGGTGACGATCTCGCTCATGGGGACGCTCCTTGTATTGATAGACTTCGATATGAGACAAGGCTCAGATCAGCTTTACAGTGTGGCGGGGACGCGAAGACGTGAGGACGCGAGGATGTGATCGCCTCGCCTCGCCTCGTCGCATCCTCGCCTCATCGCCACACTGTAAAGCTGAAACCTTGTCTGATGCCAACAAAAAAAGCAGGAACCTGCTACCGCAGGGCATCAAACTGCGCCAGCAGACGGGCGCGAAGCGACTCCATAGCCGGGCGGAGTACAAAGTAGTAGGCCCACAGCCCCCGACGCTCGCAGTCGATCAGGCCAGCCGCACGCAGCAGCTTGAGGTGGTGCGAGACCGTGGGCTGCTTCACCGGCAGGGCGGCTTCCAGGTCACACACACAGACCTGACCATCGCGCTGGGCGAGCATATCGAGGATCTGGAGCCGGATCGGATGCGCCAAGATACCCAGGTCGTCGCTGAGTGCGCGCACCTCGTCGGCACCAATACGCGGTGCGAGGCCAGGGTTGCAGCAACCAGGACTGCGCTCTTCGGTTATCTCCGTCAACTCCATCATAGAGCAATCCTAAACTGGTTATGAAAAGGAGTCGAGCCTTTAGGCGGCCTTATCCGGCTACAGCCTTGACTCCACACAACAACCCCAAGAGGATTGCTATAAGGGGGAGTGTATCAGATACATTGAAGAGTGTCAATATAGTTGTCTGCTGGGGGCAGGGCATGTGCAAAGTCAGCCGCTCAGCCCTCACCCCCTGCCCCTCTCCCTCACGGGGAGAGGGGATATTCCTCAGCAGGATGCATCCGACTCCCCCTCTCCCGTTCTTGGAGAGGGGGCTGGGGGGTGAGGGTTGAGCGGCGGTAGATTCCTTATGTGAACAGTATTGGGGCAATAGAGCATAAGTAACGCTGTCACGCTGAGCGAAGCGAAGCGTCTCGGCCGGGATTCTTCGCTTCGCTCAGAATGACAGGACGCCTCACAGCGTTACTTCTGCGGTATTGCGTATTGGGGCTTCAGCCCCCCGGCGGGCGCCGCCGAACCTTGTCTAATGTTATAATCGCTCTGAGGCCACCACAGCGCCGCGTCATCGCGACCAGAGAGATATGTCACCATGTCCGTTAGGATCCCGCTTAACACGACCGGCCCGCTGGTTGATGCCACCTTTATTGCTCGTACAAACCAGCTCCTGATCGATGCGCAGATCAACGGCAAGCCCGTGCGCGCCCACATGGCCGACCGTGGTCGGCTCACCGATCTGCTCGTGCCGAATGCCCGCCTCCTCCTGGCCCCACGCGATGAGATCGGTCGCAAGACGGCCTTTCAGGTGGTGGGTGTTTACCAGGGCGATGAGCTCGTGTCATTAGACACACAGATGCCCAACCGGCTGGTGTCTGCGGCGCTGTCGAGCGGTGCCCTCCCGCAGTTTGCCCGCTACACAAAGGTGCAACGTGAGGTGACGGTGGGCGAGAACCGCTTTGACTTTCGGCTCGGCGAGGGGCTGAACACTTGCTACCTGGAGGTTAAGTCGGTTGGGTTGGTTGTTCGGCGTGTCGCCCGCTTCCCCGACGCGCCCACCGAGCGTGGCCGACGCCAGCTTGAACAGTTGGGCATGATGGCCCGCAACGGTCAGCGCTGCGCGGTACTCTTTATCATCCAGCGCCACCGCGCCCTCGCGCTGGTGCCCAATGATGAGGTTGACCCAGGATTTGGCCGCGCACTGCGCGGTGCCCTCGCAAGCGGCGTTGAAGTGTATGCCTATCTCTGTCCGCTTACCACCGATGGCATCCAGCTCGGCCCGCCGGTGCAGGTCTTCGGGATGCTTGATTCGGTGCCACACGATCTCTAGGGTGTGTATGCTCAACGCTTCGGCCTTGTCGTTCGTCGCGAAGCTCAACCCGCCGCCCCTGCCGGTCGCGATTGTGGATCGCGGGCGGCTTGCCGTGCGCCTCGCCGCCTCCCCCGATGCCCGCCTGCTGCTGATCGTCGCTCCCGCCGGCTTCGGAAAAACGATACTGCTCACCTCATGGATGGCCGATGGCCGATGGCCGATGGCCGATCCGTCTCGCGCACAATCGTCACTCACCACTCACCTCTCACCACTCATCGCATGGCTCTCCCTCGATTTGCGTGATGCCGACCCGACCCGTTTCTGGGTTGCGCTCGTCGCCGCTCTGTCGCGGGCCTTCCCTGGCCTGGGCGATCACGCCCACTCCATGCTTCAGTCGCCCCAGCCACCCCCGATAGAGGTGGTGATCGGTGCGCTGCTCGATGATCTTGGCACGCTGCCCGATCCGTGCCTGCTCGTCCTTGACGACTATCACGTGATCACCGATCCCGCGATCCACGCCGGGGTGTCTCTGCTGATTGATCATCTGCCACCACTGATGCGTCTGGCAATCCTCAGCCGCAGCGATCCGCCGCTGCCCCTGGGTCGTCTGCGGCTGCGTGGCCAACTGGTCGAACTACGCGCCGCCGACCTGCGCTTCACCCTGCCTGAGACGGCGGCTTTCCTGCGCGCCCACGGTCTCAGCCTTACCCCTGACGAGGTGGCCACCCTGGCCGACCGTACCGAGGGCTGGCCCGGTGCCATCCAGTTGGCCG
Source organism: uncultured Oscillochloris sp. (assembly GCA_903877945.1). GTDB lineage: Bacteria > Chloroflexota > Chloroflexia > Chloroflexales > Chloroflexaceae > Oscillochloris. Next base: position 3,669 of record CAIRFY010000408.1, read on the forward strand.
CGATCTCGATCCGTGAGGGCGGTCAGCCCCGTCAGATCATTGCCGCCTTCACCGGCAGTAACCGCCATATGGTTGATTATTTAGCCGAGGAGGTACTCGTCCGTCAGTCCGCCGAGCGCCGCCATTTTCTGATCGCCACGTCAGTCCTCGACATGCTCTGCGCTGATCTGTGCGACGCGCTCATGAGGGCTGAGGGCTCAAGGCTGAGGGCTGATGCCGAACCTCAGTCCTCAACCCTCAGCCCTCAGCCCTCAGCGGCTATTCTTGAGGAGCTTGAGCGTGCTGGTCTGTTTTTGATGCCGCTTGACCAGGAGCGCCGCTGGTATCGCTACCACGCCCTCTTCGCCGAGTTTCTGCGTGAGCGCCTGCGTCGTGATGCGCCCCAGCTTGAACTGCGGCTGCACCAGCGGGCCGCTGACTGGTACGCTGCCGCCGGTATGCCCGCCGAGGCGGTGAGCCACTTGCTGGCCGCTGGCGACGATGAGCGCGCTGCAGACCTGATCGAGCAGGAGGGCCGCCCGCTCTTGCTACGCAGCGAGATCGCCACGGTACTCGGCTGGCTGCGCGCGCTGCCAGAAGATCTGGCCCGCGCCCGCCCCGGCATCTGCCTGATCGAGGCGTGGGCGCGGGCCGTCTCCGGCCAGTTTGAGGCGGTTGAGACTCCGCTTGGCCACGTCGCGCAGATCCTTGCGGCATGTGACGGCGATCCCGACACGCCTACCGTGCTGACGGCACCCTTCACCCCGCGCAACCTGCGCAGCGAGATGCTGGCCGTGCGGGCCACGGTGGCTGGTCTGCGCCGCGATGCGATGCGGACGGTGGAACTGGCCTGCGCCGCCCTGGCCGAACTGCCCACCGACAGCGTGATCGTGCGCGGCGTGGTCTCCCTGATGCTCGGCAGTTCGGCCTATATTAGCGGCGATATGGCTGCCGCCGAGACGGCCTTGGACGAGGCCGCCCACGCTGGTCAGGTCGCTGACCTGCCGATCATCGCTATTTCTGCGCTGCGTCTGCTTGGCGAGCTTCACGCACGCATCGGCCAGTTGCATCGCGCCGCACGTACCTATCAGTCCGCCATCGATCTCGGCGCACGGCTCTACCCGGCCAGCGACCCGCTCGCCGGTCGTCCGGTACCCGTTGCAGGTGCGGCCTATATGGGTATGGGGCTGCTGCACTACGAGTGGAATAACCTCGATTCCGCCGAGGCGCTCCTCACCGATAGCCTGCGCCTCGGTCGCCAGGGGGCGAATATCGAGATCCTGCTGATGGCACCCATCGGCTTGGCCCGGCTCCAGCAGGCCAGGGGTGATCGCGATGCGGCGCGAACCACGATGGCGGCGGCCCTGGCCTTCGCCCACACCACGGGCGTGCCGCGCCTGACGGACTGGCTCGGAGCCGAGGATGCTCGCCTGTCCCTGTGCCTGGGCGACACTGCCGCTGCTGCCGCATGGGATCAGGGGCGACGGCTCCAGATCGACGCGCCCCTGAGCTATCTTGAGGAGATTGACTACATAGCCCTGGCCCAGTTGCGTCTGGCCCAGGATCGCCCTGCCGAGGCTCGCTACCTGCTTGGTCGCCTGCGCTCCCTTGCTGCGGCCGAGGGCCGTCAGGGTTCGCTGATCGAGATTGATGCCCTGGCAGCGCTTGCTGTCGCCGCCGTTGGCGACCAGCCCGCCGCTCGAACAACCCTGTTGCGCGCCCTCGCCCTCGCCGAGCCGGAGGGCTACCTGCGCAGCTTTGCCGACATGGGCGAGCCGATGCGTGCACTCCTCACCGACTGCCGCCTCACCCTTGCTCCACGCGCCGATGCGCCATCTCGTCAGGCTCTCGCCTCGATTGATCGCGTCCTGGCTGTCTTTCCCGTCGCCCCGATCCGCCCGCCGACGGTTCCTGTCGCAGCGATGATCGAGCTGCTCTCCCCGCGTGAGCTTGAGGTGCTGGCCCTAGTGGCGGCTGGCCTTTCCAATCAGGACATCGCCGACCGTCTGATCGTCAGTATCAGCACGGTCAAGAAGCATATCAATAATATCTACGGCAAGCTCGATGTGATCAGCCGCACCCAGGCTCTTAAGCGGGCCAGGGAGCTTGGGCTGATTGTGTAGGGTTAATAGGGAATACTTTTAAGGAATTTGTCGCCGCTCAGCCCTCACCCCCCAGCCCCCTCTCCCTGAACGGGAGAGGGGGAGCCGGAGGCTTGCTGTTGCGGAATCTCCCCTCTCCCCGTGAGGGAGAGGGGCAGGGGGTGAGGGGGCAAGATCGGCTGTATTGGACGTAATAGGGAGGAGACGGTTGTGCTCGATCAGATCGATGTGGACCTGAAGCTGAGCAAGAACGAGTATCGCCAGCGCCTCGACGATATACAGGCCCGGCTCTACGATATGGAGCAGGCTCTGCTGGAGGCGAAGGTCCCGGTGTTGGTTGTGTTTGAGGGCTGGGCCGGGACGGCCAAGGTACGCACGATTAGTGTGCTGACCCAGCGGCTTGACCCGCGTGGTGTACGGGTACACCCGATCACTCCGCCGCGCACGTATGAGGCGCAGTACCCCTGGCTCTACCGTTTCTGGCTCAAAATTCCCAGCTACGGCCAGGTGGCGATCTTTGATCGCTCCTGGTATCATCAGGCGCTCACTGAGCGCACGCACAATATTGGCGACGCAGCGCTCTGGCGCGACCGCTGCGAGGATGTGGCGGCCTTCGAGCGCCAACTGGCCGCCGACGGCGTTGTGATGCTCAAGTTCTGGATGCATATCTCGCAGAAGGAACAGCACCGTCGCTTTAAGCAACTGATCGCCGATCCGCTCACCGCCTGGCAGGTGACGGACGAAGATCAGTGGCAGCACCGTCATTACGATAAGGTCTACGCAGCGGTGGAGGACATGATTGCCCGCACCGACACCGCTGCCGCGCCTTGGCACCTCATCCCGGCCACTGATAAGTACTACGCCCGGATCGCGATGTTTGAGAACATCCTGCACGCCCTGGAGGCGCGCATCGGTCGCCCTGCGGTGGCCCTGGAGGCCGCCACCCGGTCGGCGGGGCCAGATCTGAGCGGGGCATCGTTCCGTCACCGGGGCGATCCGCCTGCAAACGATCTGCCCGTGGCTCCGCCCGCATCGCCCTCCTCCCGCCCCGCAGGGTCGCGCACCGAACCCGGTATGCTCCAGCGGGTTGACCTGAGCCAGCGCCTGGATGAGCAGAACTATGCGCAGCGGCTGAAGCTGCTTCAGACCCAGGCGTACATGCTCGGTCTGCAGGTCTACCACCAGCAGCGCCCGGTGGTGATTGTGTTTGAGGGCTGGGACGCCGCCGGTAAGGGTGGGGCCATCCAGCGGCTCACCGAGAGGCTAGACCCGCGTGCCTACACGGTTCACACCAGCGCCGCGCCAGCCGGTGACGACAAGAATCGTCACTACCTCTACCGCTTCTGGCGGCGGCTGCCGCCGCGTGGCGCATTCGGGATCTTTGACCGCTCGTGGTACGGGCGCGTGCTGGTTGAACGGGTCGAGGGCTTCGCCCGCCTGGATGAGTGGCAGCGGGCCTACGCCGAGATCAATGAGTTTGAGCGTCAACTGGTTGAGTTCGGGACGATCATCTGCAAGTTCTGGATGCATCTGAGTCCTGAGGAGCAGTTGCGCCGCTTCCACGAGCGCCAGAATGTGCCGTACAAGGCGTGGAAACTCACCGATGAGGACTGGCGTAACCGCGAGAAGTGGCCGCTCTACGAGGAGGCAGTGAACGAGATGCTGCTGCGCACCTCGACGCCCACCGCCCCCTGGACGGTTGTTGAGTCGGAGGATAAGCGCTTTGGTCGGATCAAGGTGATGCAGACGGTGGTGGGTCGCCTGGAAGCCGAGTTGGGTAAGGTGAAGTTGTAGGTTAAAAACCATCGCGGGTTGGCGAAATCGCCAACCCGCGATGGTTTCTACGGCGTGAGCAGATCGTCGAGATGCCGAGCGCCGAACGCCGATTCGACGATGTCAGCCAGACGATCATAAGGGTCGGGCGACGGCTCCGCGCCGCTGCCCTGCCAGCCCAGGCTGCTCAGCCAACCGCGCCGGAACGTCTGGTTGGCAAAGAGGCCGTGGATGTAACACCCCCAGATCCGCCCGTCGGCGCTGATGTGTCCGTCGTCCTCGTTGGCCTGCACGCCGCCCCGGCTGGTGATCGTGGACAGGGGGCGTGCGGCGGAACCAGTGGTGCGCCCGGCGTGGATTTCGTAGCCGCGCAGGGGCGCGCCCTGTGCCCAGGGGGCACTGGCGTGGGCCTCGATCTGGACAGTGCGCTTCTCGGCGGCGAAGATCGTTTCTACCGGCAGCAGCCCCAGCCCCGGCGCGTCGCCGCCCGCGCCCTCGATGCCCAGCGGGTCGCTGATGCGCTCGCCGAGGAGTTGGTAGCCCCCGCAGATGCCGACGACGGCACCGGGGAAGCTGGCCAGGGCCGCGTCGAACCCGCGCTCGCTCAGCCAGCGCCGCGCCGCCAGGGTGTGCTTAGTGCCGGGCAAAATGATCGCCGCTGCCCCGGCGATCTCCTCTGGCCTATCGACATAACGTACATGCACCCCCGGCTCGCGGGCCAGCGGGTCTACATCGTCGAAGTTGGCGATAGCCGGGAGACGCAAGACGGCGATGGTCATCCCCGCACCCGTGGGCGCGGGGCCGCGCTCCAGGGCCACAGCGTCCTCCTCGGCCAGACCAAGATCGTCCACCCACGGCACCACGCCGAGTACCGGCAGGCCACTGCGCTGCTCCAGAATGGCGATCCCGTCACAAAAAAGGGCCGGGTCGCCACGGAAGCGGTTGACGACCAGACCCGTGATCAGAGCGCGTTCCTCCGGCTCCAACAGCATCAGGGTGCCCAGGAGTTGGGCGAAGATCCCGCCGGTATCGATGTCGCCCACGAGCAGGGTGCGGGCCTGAGCGTAGGTAGCCACCCGTGCATTGACGATGTCGCGGGGCTTGAGGTTCAGCTCCACCGGGCTGCCCGCGCCCTCGGCGATCACCAGGTCGCACTGGGCGCGCAGGGCGTCAAGGTTGCGCGTGACCACCTCCCAGAGCAGATCCTTGCGCTGCCAGAAGTCGCGGGCGTCGAGCGAGCGCCAGGGCCGTCCCTCAACGATGATCTGGCTGCGCATCTGGCCCTCGGGCTTGATCAGGATAGGGTTCATCTGCACGGTCGGGGCCATGCGTGCCGCCTCGGCCTGCACCGCTGTGCTGCGCCCGATCTCACCACCATCAGCGGTGACGGCGGCGTTGTTACTCATGTTCTGGGCCTTGAAGGGAGCCACGCGCAGCCCGCGCCGTGCGGCGATGCGGCAGAGGGCGGTCACCAGGGTACTCTTACCCACCGATGATGCGGTGCCGAGGACCATTACGACGGGAGCAGGCATAGTTAATGATAGCTTTCAGGTGAGATACCCACGGCTCAAGCTCGTGGGTATATCACAGCAGTTCTCTCCATACGTCAAGCAGCCGGGCGTTCTCCTCAGGGCGGCGCGGGGCCACCCGCACCCATGCCTGCAAGCCGAACGAGGCGCAGTCGCGCACGACATAGCCACGCCGCAGCAGGGCTAAGCGGGTGGCCGCGCCATCGCCGGGGTGGACAAGCATAAAGGGCAGATCGTCGCGGTGGACGGGCATGCCCAGGGCGAGCAACCCGTCGCGCAGGGCGTCGCTACCGGCCCAGATCTGAGGCATGCTGGTAGGGAGAAAGGCGTCGTCCGCCAGGGCGGCCAGCCCGGCGGCCTGGGCCGGACTGCTCACGCTCCATGTGGGCTGGTAGGCGGCGATACGCACAATCAGCCCGGCCTCGGCCAGCAGGTAGCCCAGGCGCAGCCCGGCGATGGCGTAGCTTTTGGTGAGCGAGTACAGTCGTAGCAGGCTTGCGGGGGCCGCCACATCATCCAGTGGGTCACCGCCGTGGTCACTGTCACGCAGAAAACTGCGGTAGGCCCGGTCAACCACGAGCAACCCGCCCGCCGCCGCGCACGTTTCGGCCAAACTGAGGATCGTGTCCGATGAAAAATCAACCCCGGTGGGATTATTCGGCGTACACAGCCAGGTCAGGCGCGGACGTGCCCGCTTGATCGCTATCGCCAGCACGTCGGCATCAAGTCGGAACTGGCCGCGCTCGTGGGCGCGCACCTCGACGATCTGCGCCCCCGCCAACTGGCAGACATAGGTGTACTCGCCAAACGTCGGGCCGACGACCAGGGCTCTGTCGCCGGGGCACAGCAGGGCGCGAGCGATCAGGTGGATCAGCTCGTTGGCCCCGTTCCCAGGCAGAATCTCGGCTGGGTCGCAGCCGTGGTGCCCGGCGATGGCGTGGCGCAACTGGTGGCAACTACGATCCGGGTAGGGCGTCGGGTTGAGGGCCGCCAGGGCTGCGGCTACGCCAGCGGGCGGGCCGAAGGGGTTGATGTTGCTACTGAAGTCAATCAGCGGCCCCGGATCAATCCCGAGGGACGCCAGCTCGGCGTGGTCAAGCGCACCGTGGACGATCATGATCATCCTCCTGTGCCCAACTCGCCGCCAGACGCCTGATCTCTACCGGCAGTCCGGCCACCACCAGATAGACCTCGGCGGCAGCGACGGCGACCTGCTGGTTTGCCCGGCCCAGCAGGTCGCGGTACACCCGGCCCAGCGGGTACTCCGGCACAAGGCCCATGCCCACCTCGTTCGTGACGACCAGCAGGGTCAGGGCGCGGGCGCGGGCCACGGCGAGGATCGCCGCAACCTCGGCGACCACGGCTGGCTCGGGGTCGGCCTCGTGCGCGAGGAGCAGGTTGGTGATCAGGAGCGAGAGACAGTCGAGCAGGACGGCGCTGCCAATAGGGATCGCGCTCAGGGCGACGGACGGGGCCAGCGGAGCCTCGACCGTTGGCCATGTAGCAGGGCGCTGGGCCTGGTGACGGGAGATCCGCTCGCGCATCTCGTCATCGCCCGCCTCAGCGGTGGCCAGGTAAACCACCGGGAGACCCAGGCGGGCGGCGTACTGCTCGGCGCGGGTACTCTTGCCGCTGCGCGCCCCGCCAGTGAAGAGGATGATCATAAAAACCTTATATGGTATGGTTGGTGTGCGGCTAAGCCGCACACCAACCATACCACATAGAAGAGTCGGGCGCAGTCCCAGCGACAAGGCATAGATAAGGCATAAACATGTGGAAGCCCGCCCGCCGGGGGGCTGAAGCCCCAATACTTTTCGAATAACAGGGATCTGCCGCCGCTCAGCCCTCACCCCCCAGCCCCCTCTCCCTGAGCGGGAGAGGGGGAGTCGGACGCATCCTGGTGCGGAATCTTCCCTTTCCCCGTGAGGGAGAGGGGCAGGGGGTGAGGGGGCAAGGCCAGTGCGAGATCAGCTTATTCGTAAAGTATTAGCTTTAGCCCCCCGGCGGCGACTTATGCCTTGTCCGTCACCCCGGCCTCGCCGAAGGTCGCCATCTCGTCCAGCACCTTACACGCGGCCTGGATGATCGAGATTCCTAGCACTGCGCCGGTGCCCTCGCCGAGGCGCATCCCCATGTCCACCAGCGGCTCGATGTCGATCTGGGCGAAAACAGCCTGGTGGCCGCGCTCGACCGAGCGGTGACCGGCGATCAGGTAGGGCTGGACGGCGGGAACGAGGGTGCAGGCGATCAGGGCCGCTGCCCCGGAGATGAAGCCGTCCACCACCACCGGCACGCATCGGGCGGCGGCACCGATCATGACCCCGGCCAACCCGCCGATCTCGAAGCCGCCGACCTTCGCCAGCACATCCAGGGCGTTGGTCGGGTCGGGCCGGTGCAAGGCGAGGGCCGCCTCGATCACCGCGATCTTACGTTGGAGGCCAGCGTCATCCACCCCGGTGCCGCGCCCGGTCACGTCAGCGACGGGGCGACCGGTGATGGCGGCGACAATCGCGCTTGACGGCGTGGTGTTGCCGATGCCCATATCGCCTGTGGCAATAATGTCGGCACCGGAGTCGATCAGCGTATTGACCACCGCAATGCCTACTTCGATGGCCTCCTGGGCCTGGGCGCGGCTCATGGCCGGTACGGTCGAGAAGTCGGCGGTGCCGAGGGCCACCTTGCGGGTGATCAGGTCGGGACGAGCGGGTAAGTCGGCGGCCACACCGACATCAACCACCGTCACCTGTGCGCCGATATGGCGGGCCAGCACGTTGATCGCCGCGCCCCCGGCCAGGAAGTTTAGCACCATCTGCGGCGTCACCTCGGCGGGGAAGGCGCTCACTCCCTGGCGGGCGATGCCGTGATCAGCGGCCATCACCACTACGGCGGGCTTGAGCAGGCGTGGCCTGGCCTTGCCGGTAATCCCGGCGACCTGGATCGAGAGCGCCTCAAGCCGACCAAGGGCGCCCTGTGGCTTGGTGAGCATATCCTGGCGGGCGCGAGCGGATGTCATTGCGACGGTGTCAAGCGGGCTGATCTTGGCGATAGTCTCGGTGAGTAGGCTCATGAGTTGATCCTTTTGTTCTAGGACATGGTTTCAGGATTGGCACATGTACTTTACCGTTCTGTGCGACCCTCACCCCCTGCCCCTCTCCCTCACGGGGAGAGGGGAGATTCCGCAGCAGGACGCATCCGACTCCCCCTCTCCCGTTCATGGAGAGGGGGCTGGGGGGTGAGGGCTGACCGGCGACAAACTGTAAAGTATCTACGAACCATGTCTAGTGCGAAATCTCTCCTTTCCCCGTGAGGGAGAGGATCTGGGGGTGAGGATTGCCCGACATTGCGGCCTGGGCTGCGGCGACAAAACGTGTCGCCAAGACGGGATAGGCGCGGAAGTGCAGGTGAACATACGATGCCAGGATGGTGTCAGCGTGCGCGCCCTCGGGGTTGACCGCAGGCCGCATCGCATCAGGCAGACACGCATACAGCCAGGGCAGCGCCGATGGGCGCTGCTCCCAGAGTGAGTAGTGAAATTCGTGGCCGCGCACCGTCTCGCCCGTGCGCCAGAGCCAACTGTCGGCCTGGGCCTGTACCGTTCGGTAGCCCATCGTGAGCCGTCCGGTCATGGTTGAGTGGCCAGGCAGTAGGCCCACCAGTGGGTACGAGTGACCCTCGGCATCGACTACTGCCTCGGTCAGATACATCAGACCACCGCACTCGGCGTAGATCGGCAGCCCGGCGGCAGCGGCGGCGCGCAGCGACTCACGCATGGGCTGGTTCTCGCTGATCTGCGCGGCGTATAGCTCGGGGAAGCCGCCGCAGAGGTAGATCGCCCCGGTGCCATCCGGCAGCGCATGGTCGCGCAGCGGGCTGAAAAAACAGATCTGCGCCCCGGCCTCGCGCAGCATATCGAGATTCTCCTCGTAGAGAAAGCTAAACGCCTCGTCGCGGGCCACCGCGATGAGGGGATAGTCCGACTCCCCTCTCCCGCTCAGGGAGAGGGGCTGGGGGTGAGGGCGGCTCGCCACCAGCAACTCCGGCGCGCTGCGGGCGATGACAAGCAGGCGGTCGAGGTCAATGCTGGCCTCGACGCGAGCGCGTACCTCGCCGATCCACGCCTGCCAGCGCCCCGGCTCGGCGGTGGGCACCAGGCCGAGGTGGCGCTCAGGCAAGTTAATCGCCGCGTCCCTGCTGAAGCAGCCGAACACGGGCAGGCCGGTCGCATCCTCAATCGCCCGCGTGAGCAACTGGGCGTGGCCAGGGCTGCCAACCCGGTTGCAGATCACCCCGGCCACGCGCACACGCGGGTCGAAGTCGCGCAGCCCGGCAACCAGCGCGGCGGCGGTGCGGGCCATGGCTCGCGCATCAAGGACGATCACGACGGGGGTGTTGGTGAGGCGGGCGATATGGGCGCTGCTGCCCGAGTCATCATCGCCGGCGTAGCCGTCAAAGAGGCCCATCACGCCTTCGATCACGGCCAGATCCGCACCTTGGGCGCGGCGGACCACGATGCCAGGAATTTGCTCGGGCGGCACAAGCCAGGCGTCGAGGTTGTGGCAGGGCCGTCCAGCGGCGAGGGCGTGGTAGCTCGGATCGATGTAGTCAGGGCCGCATTTGAAGGGCGCGACCTGGAGGCCGCGTGCGGCCAGGGCCGCGATCAGCCCGGCGGTGATGGTGGTCTTGCCGCTACCGCTCATGGGCGCGGCCAGTAGCAGGCGCGGCAGTTCTCGCGGTTCACTCATGAGATCGCCCCATACAGCAGCGCGAAGGCCACGCCCGCCACGACAACCCTGGCGATAGTGCGGGCCTCGCCGACCATGGCCGCGTCGGCTATGCGTCGGCCAGATCCGAGGCGGTAGTGTTCGCGCTTCTCCAGCACCGTATCCAGCGCCCCGGCCATCGCGGCCATCGGCCAGCCCGCGTTGGGCGACGCGGTGCGGGCGTGATCGCGCCACGCCGCCGCCCACGCCGTCACGCCGCGCCGGTTCACCATCTGGGTCGCTATGACGATCATCGCGGCGGTCAGCCGGGAGGGCGCGAGGTTGAGCAGGTCGTCTAGGCGGGCCGCCGCCTTGCCCAGATACTCGTAGCGTTGGTTGTGATAGCCCCACATCGCATCAGCCGTGTTGCTCAGACGATAGACCGCCAGCCCCGGCAATTCGCCCGCGAGGTAGGCCAAGACCGGGGCAATCAGGCTATCGGAGAGATTCTCGGCCAGCGACTCAATTGCCGCCGCCGCCACCTCATCGGCACGCAGTTCGCCCGTGGGTCGGCTCACCAGATGCCAGCCGAGCAGCCGCTGGGCTTCGGCCAGATCGTCGTGCGCCAGGGCCACCTGCACCTCGCCGACGGCGCGATCCAGCGCCCGGTAGGCCAGCAGCGTGGAGGCGAGTACCCCCTGGGCAAGAGGGTGCTGCGGGGCCAGGCGCGCCAGGGCACCTGCGCCACCCGCGCTCAGGCCCAGCCAGGTCGCGCCCCATGCCAGACGCCGCAGGTCGCCCTGTGGGGCGATCTGTTCGCCCAGCCCCAGCCAGCGGCCCACCCAGACCACCGGGTGCAGCGTGTTCGGCAGTTCGCCCAGTAGCCCGTCGGCGGCGAGGGCGATCAGCAAAGCGCGGGCACGGGTATGCAGGCGACTGCTCAAAACTCGATCCCTCGTTGCGCCTTAATGCCCTGCTCGCGGAAGGGGTGCTTGATCTCGCGCATCTCCGTCACCAAATCGGCGTAATCGATCAAAGCCTGGGGCGCGTTGCGCCCGGTGATGATCAGGTGCAGCATCGGCGGCTTGTTGGCGCGCAGCCAATCGACCACCTCGACCACGTCCAGCCAGCCGAAGTGTACCACATAGGTGAACTCGTCCAACAGGAAGATGTCGTACTCCCCGCTGAGGATCTTCGCCTTCGCCAGTTCCCAGCCGTGCAATGCCTTCGCCTGGGTTTCATCCATATCGCGGCTCATCCAGGTAAAGCCATCGCCCACCGGGGTGAGCGTGATGCCCATTCGCTCGAAGGCGCGCAGTTCGCCGTAGTTGGCCTTCTCATGCTTAAGGAACTGGATTCCGCCCAGGCGCAAATCGCGGCCCCATGCGCGGGTCAGCAGGCCGATGGCGGCGGTGGTTTTGCCCTTGCCGTTGCCGGTGTTGACGATCACCAGGCCCTTGGTTGTGCGCTCGGCCCGCATGGGCACATCTTCGCTCATACGATTCCTTTTAAGGGCTGTTGTTCTAAAACCAATACGTTTCGAATAACGAATCTACCACCGCTCAGCCCTCACCCCCCAGCCCCCTCTCCCTGAACGGGAGAGGGGGAGTGGGACGCATCCTGATGCGGAATCTCCCCTCTCCCCGTGAGGGAGAGGGGCCGGGGGTGAGGGGGCAAGTAGGATCATCCTTCCCCGCGCAGCGGCGTAATCAGCGGCGTCCCGTCGAGCGGGTGGCGACAGACAGACACCGGCACGCCGTAGGTGGCCCCGATCAACTCAGCGGTGAGTACCTCGTCGGGCGTGCCCACGGCCAGCACCCGGCCATTGGACAGCAGGGCCATCCGGTCGGCCACACCAGCGGCCTGGTTCAGATCGTGCAAGGTGATCACCACGGAGAGTCCGTCGTTGTGGGCCAGCCGTCGGGCCAGGCCGAGGATAGCCACCTGGTATTTTAGGTCGAGGGCGGCGGTGGGCTCGTCAAGCAGCAGCACACGCGGCCCCTGGGCCAGGGCGCGGGCTAGGATGGCCCGGCGCTGTTCTCCGCCAGACAGTTCCGTCACCGGGCGCTCGCGCAGGATTGTCATGCCGGTGCGCTCCAGGGCCGCCTGCACAGCGGCGTGGTCGTCGGAGCCGAGGGGCATGAGCCAGCCTCGATGCGGTGCGCGGCCCAGGCCCACAAACTGCTCGACGGTTAGCGGCCATAGCTCCGCGCCCTGCGGGGCCAGGGCCATGTGCCTAGCCACCGGGCGCGGGCGCATGCGCCAGACATCCCGCCCGTCCAGGCTGACCGTCCCGCCGAGCGGGCGCAGCAGGCGGGCCAGGGCGCGCAGCAGGGTGGTCTTGCCCGCGCCGTTCGGGCCGATCAGGGCCAGCACCTCGCCAGGTTGCACCTGGAGTTGCACATGATCGAGGATAGCCCGCCCGCCCAGGTTGTAGCGCAGGTTCATGGCGGTAAGCGCCCCCTCACCCCCAGCCCCTCCCCCTCCAGGGGGAGCCGGATCTCCACCCCGCCACAATGTCATCGTGAGCCTCCCCATCCCAGCATCCAAAGGAAGAACGGCCCGCCGAGCAGGGCGGTGAGTACGCCGACCGGCAGTTCGGTGGGGGCGATCAGCGTGCGTGCCGCGCTGTCGGCGATCAGCAGCAGCAGGGCACCCACCAGGGCGCTGGCCGGGATAAGCCGGGCGTGGCTTGATCCGCAGAACAGCCGAGCGATATGCGGCGCGGCCAGGCCGATGAAGCCGATCAGACCACTGGCCGCCACCGCCGCCGCCGTCACCAGGCTGGCCGCCGCCACAATCGCCCCGCGTGCCACGTTCAGCGGCAAACCCAGGCTGCGCGCCGTCTCCTCACCGCTGGTCAGGGCGTCGAGCGGTCGCGCCAGCAGCCAAAGCATGGCCAACCCAGCCAGGATCGGCGGGCCGGACATTGTCAACTGCGGCCAACTGCGCCCTGAGAATCCGCCGAGCAGCCAGGCGAAAATTTCCTGGATGGCCCGGTCGTTCATCAGCATAAGCAAAGAGACCACCGCCGAGAGGATGGTACTCAGGGCCGCGCCCGCCAGCAGTAGGGCCGTAGCCGAGTTCGCTCCGCTGGCCAGCGTGATCCCGTAGACGGTCATGACCGCCAGCATGGCCCCCACAAACGCCGCCGTCGGCACGGTCGCCACGCCAAAGCTGACCTTACCGAGAATGGCGAGGGTCGCCCCCAGAGCCGCCCCGCCCGACGCCCCGATCACAAAGGGATCAGCCAGGGGCGTGCGGAACATGCCCTGGAAGGCCGCGCCAGCCCCGGCCAGCCCTGCGCCCACCAGGGCGGCCAGCAGCACGCGGGCCAGGCGCAGATCCCAGACAATCGTCACGGCGGTCGCGATGGTGTCCGGGCCATGCGGCGTCAGCAGGGCGCGGGCTACCTCGCTGGGAGAGAGCCAGACCGCGCCGACGCCCAGGCTCAGGATGGCGACCACAACGAGGCCGATGGCCAGTGCGGGCGCCCAGATCGCCGGGCGCAGGCGCAGTCGGCCGGTCATTTCTGTACCGGGTAGAGCGCGTCGGCCAGAGCCTCCAGCGCGTCAGCGAGGCGCGGGCCGGGCCGCGAAACCATATCACCGTCGATCAGGTAGACCCGGCTGTCGCGCACGGCGCGGATCTTGTCCCAACCCGGACGGGCAGCCACCTGGGCGGTCGTCAGCTTATCGCCGTGCGAGCTTGGCCCCACAATCACCGCCGGGTCACGGGCAACAATCGCCTCGGCGCTCACTTGCGGGTAGTCCTCGGTTGCGTCGGCGAAGATGCTGGTCGCCCCCACTAGTCCGAGCATCTGGCCGATGAAGGTTCCCGGCCCCGCCGTCATCAGCGGCGCGTCGAAAACCTCGTAGAAAACGGTTGGCCGCTTATCGGCGGGGATGCCCGCAATCCGCTGCTGCACGGCGGCGACCCGATCTTTCATCTTTGTCACCGCCGCTGTGGCCGTATCTGCGTGCCCAGTGACAGCGCCGATGTTCTCGATGTTGCTGTACACCTCTTCAAAGGTTTTTGGATCGAAGACCAGGGTCGGGATATTCAGCTTGGCCAGAGCCTCCGCCACCGGAGCCTGGGCCACGCTCCCGCCGATCACCAGGTCGGGCTTGAGGGCGACAATCGACTCGATGCTAATCGTATTGGCCGAAAATCCGCCAATCTTGGGCAGGGCGTCGGCCTCGGGCGGATAATTACAGTACTTCGTATCGCCCACCAGCAGCGGGCCAGCCCCAACCGCAAAGACGATCTCGGTGATCGAGGGAGCCAGCGAGACGACGCGCTTCACCGTAGCCGGGATAACCACCTGACGCCCAAGGGCGTCGGTGATCGTGGACGCGGCAGCGGGTGTCTGGGTGGCGGGTGCGGCGGTGGGCGTCTGCGTAGCGGGTGTGGCGGCGCACGCGCTCAGGATCAGCGCGATCACGAGCGTGGCGGCAGTGCGGATAGAGCGTTTCATATTGGGAGCCTCGCAAAGAGCAAACAGAAAACCCCAGCCTTCAGAGAAAGCCGGGGCGACAGAACACCGGGTAGGCCATCACGCACAGGCGTGATGGAACACGGGTCGAGTTCGTCCTCCTACGCACGAGAAGGGAAGAACAACCTATTGAGGTAGGCTTCCTGGCTTCCGGCGTCTCTCGAACAGACGACCAGTTACAGTTGCGGCACAGCGCTGGACTCACACCAGCTTCCACCATTACGCCCTAGCATCCGGGCTTGCGGGTCACCTCAACATATGATCTTGTGTATGTACAATGGGCGTGATTATAGCACATATGGGAGCGTATGTGTTGCGGGCAGGGCTGAGCATACAATGCCCCCTCGCTTCCCCGCATCACGACCCGACAGGTTCTTAATACGCCAGCAGCTCGCGTGCAGCGGCGAGAATCTTCGTCGCGTTGGGCCGGTGAGCGTCTTCCAGGGGCGGGCTGTAGGGCACCGGCGTGTCGGGGGCGGCCACGCGCATGATCGGGCCGTCGAGGTACTCGAAGGCACGCTCGGCGATCAGGGCGGCCACCTCGCCGCCGATCCCGCCGGTGCGATTGGCCTCGTGGGCGATCAGCACCTTGCCCGTCTTGCGCACACTAGCCAGAATCGCGTCCTCGTCCAGCGGCTTGAGCGAGCGTAGGTCGAGTACCTCCACGCTACGACCCTCGGCCTCCAGTTGTGCGGCGGCCTGCATGGCCTCATGCACCATCGCCGCGTAGGCGATAATCGTCAACTCCTCGCCCTGGCAGCACAGGGCCGCCGTGCCAATTGGCACGATCCCGTCCTCACCCTCGGGCACCGGCCCCGTGAGCGAGCGGTAGAGCGCCTTCGTTTCGTAAAAGATCACCGGGTTCGGGTCGCGGATGGCGCTGATCAGCAGGCCACGCGCATCGGCGGGCGTGGCCGGGGCCACCACCTTCAGGCCGGGCACATGAGCAAACCACGCCTCGTTGCACTGCGAGTGGAAGGGGCCGGCGCGCAGCCCACCGCCGCCCGGCGCACGGATCACAATCGGCACCGCCTGACCCCAGCGGTAATGATTCGTGGCCGCGAACTGCACAATCGAGTCAAATCCGCTGGAGATAAAGTCGGCAAACTGAATCTCGACCACCGGCAGAAAGCCCTGGAAGGCTAGTCCCGTGGCCACACTGACCATACACAGCTCGGACATGGGCGTGTCGATCACCCGCTGCCCGCCAAACTCATCGAACAGCCCCTGCGTCACCTTGAAGGCCCCGCCGTACACCCCGATGTCCTCGCCCAGCAACAGCACCCGCTCGTCGCGCAGCAGTTCGTAGCGCAGCCCGGCGCGGATGGCCTCCAGGTAGGTTAGCATGGTCGCTCCCTTTGGTCGCTCAATGCAAAATGCAAAATGCAAAATGCAAAATTCGCACTACCGCAAAAGTAACGCTGTGAAGCGTCCTGTCATTCTGAGCGAAGCGAAGAATGACAGCGTTACTTTTGCGGTAGTGCCAAAATTCCGAAC
>CAIRFY010000409.1 GCA_903877945.1 uncultured Oscillochloris sp.
CACCGCGTCATCGTTTCGTCGCTGAATTGTCAATCTGGATTGAAACATGCCTAACCGTTCGTAGTGCGGGCTTCCAGCCTGCTATAGCAATCCTCTTGGGGTTGTTGTGTGGAGTCAAGGCTTTAGCCGGATAAGGCCGCCTAAAGGCTCGACTCCTTTTCATAACCAATTTAGGATTGCTATAGGTACTCCTCCTAACCGCCTGGAAGGCGGTGCTACTTGGGCAGATGCGGCGCGTCCTGTTGCGGAAAATCTGCAATCTAAAATCTGCAATCTAAAATTTTCTCGAAGGCCGCCGCGCCGCTCGCCGTAATGGCGATCAGCAGCGCCAGCGGCCCGTAGTCCCAGAACCAGCCCCAGGGTCGCGCCCGATCTATCGTAAATACGTCAGGGGCCGCTGCGCTGCGTAGTTCTAACCTATGGTCGCCCTCGGGTAGCCACGCCGAGCGCAGGGTCAGATGCCCGTCGCTGCTATCGCTGGCCAGGGCCACCGGCTGCCCGTCAATATGTACCTCCGTTGATCCACCCAAGCCGCCCGCCAGGCTGATCCGCGCCCCGCTGAAGCGCACCCGCCAGCCACCGTCGATCTGTTCCACCGCCTGGCTCTGCCAGCTATGGGTGCCGACCCCGGCGGTGGCCGGGCGGGCCAGGTACGTCTGGAGGGCGCGGTACGAGTCGAGGGGCTGCCAGTCGCGGCTCACCAGAGCGAAGTAGGGCGTTGGGTCGTCCGGGTTGGGATCGGCGTAACCGCCGTAGCGCAGCATCCACACGTTCATGGCCCCCATCCACGGCCACTCCTGGCGCGCCCGCTCGATCTGGCTTACGAGGTAGTCGCCCTTCTGCTGCTCGGAGACTGGCTGGCCCCAGGTGCTGCGCCGCTCGGGCGGGATGCTCGCTGGCGCGCTGTTCCAGCCAAACTCAGTTACCCACACCGGCTTGCCCGCATCGCCGTTGCGCTCCATCACCTCGCGCAGCAACACCACCCGGCTCACGTCGCTGCGCGTGTCGATTGGCTGGTTCCAACTCCAGTTGCTGCGCCCGCGCACAAAGACATAGCGGTGCTCGCTGGGCGACTGGCCCAGACCGTAGCTCTGGGCGGCCATGATGTCGAAGGAATCCGCCCCGCCAGCCTTGTAAACCCGGTCGAGGTACTCCAGCTCGGTCATCGGCGCACGCCAGTCGAGGCCGTCGGTGGGGGCCAGACCAGGGAAGAGAATGACGGCCTGGGGGTTGGCCGCACGGGCGGCGGCGGCCCCGGCGCGCAGCAGGGTCACAAACTGCTCGGGGTTTGGCGGCTGCCAGTTCCACTCGCCCATCAGGTTCGGCTCGTTCCAGATCTGGAAGAAGCGCACCCGCTGATGGGCGGGCGCATCGTCCACACCGTCGCCATCGTAGCGTTCCACCAGCGCCCGCACGAAGTTGGCGAAGTCGGCGTAGTCATCGGGCGGGCCGGTCGAGTTGCCATCAAGCGTAAGACCAGCCTGAAACTCGGGCGAAGCCAGCGCCCGCTGGCGCGACCAGTCCGGCGGGCGCTCCAGGCGCAGGATCAGTTCGATGCCGGCGGCGTTGGCGGCGGCCACGATCCGGTCGTACTTGGCCCAGGCCGAGACAGCGCCCAGCGTCGCCAGGTTGCGCCGATCCTCAAAGTCGCCCCTAGCGTGGATCTCGATGTCCTCCCAGGGAGCCTGCATACGGGCGTAGCGCGCCCCAAGCTGGCGGGCCAGGGCGAAGCTGCGATCCACCGCAGCGGGGTCAGGTTCAAACGGGAGGTTGTAGAGGTTGACGCCCACAGCGGGGCCGTCGGTGAAGGGGATAGGTTCCGCGCCAGCGCGGTAGGTAACACCGCGATTGGCCGCGTTATCAAGCCAGACCGTTGCCGCCAACGCGGCGAGCAAGGCGAAGAGCAGGGCAACAGTCAGCGCTGCGCCCGCCGGTGGGTGACGAAATGCGGGCGGAGCGTTCATTCGTGGCCGAGTATAGCCCCGGCATGGGCGGCTGTCAACCATTGCCGATGGGGTGCCAGGGCGTGTGCAAAGTCACCCTCCGACCCTCACCCCCTGCCCCTCTCCCTCACGGGGAGAAGGGAGATTTCGCAGCAGGATGCCTCCGACTCCCCCTCTCCCGTTCAGGGAGAGGGGGCTGGGGGGTGAGGGCTGTCCGGCGATCACACGACTTTGCCCATGCCCTGGATGGGGCGCGGTCATCAGCAACTCCTCACCGTGTCTTAGGCATGTTTCAAAATGGGCACATTCAGCGTGACAATTCAGCGATGAGGCGATGAGGCGATGAGGCGATACGGAGCGCCTCACCGCGTCATCGTTTCGTCGCTGAATTGTCACGCTGGTTTGAAACATGCCTTACGGCACACATGCGTCTATCAAAAATTGCTTAAAATGTGTCTTGCGACACTTGCGGCGGCACGTCAAAGTCTGTACCCTATGTATAGTACCCACTATCATGGATAAATCTCGCGTGTCCCGTGCAGATTGTCGGCGTTCGGCCCATTCTCGCCTGCACTCTGCACTATATTTTAGGAGGAAGCTATGCAGTCCGTCACATTGCCAATGATCATCCAGGGCGGCATGGGCGCTGGAGTTTCTGATTGGCGTTTGGCCAATGCGGTTTCGCGCACAGGCCAACTGGGTGTTGTCTCTGGCACTGCCCTCGATACCATTCTTGTTCGGCGTCTCCAAAATGGCGATGTCGGCGGTCATATACGGCGGGCGTTGGCGCAGTTCCCCATCCCTGCGGCGTCAGCCTTTGCCCTCGCGCACTACTTCATTGAAGGTGGTCGGCAGTCCGGGGTAGCCTACACCCTCCTGCCGCTCTACAAGGCCGAAATGAGCGTCGAGCGCCAGCAACTGCTGATGCTCTCCGCCTTCGTCGAGGTCTATCTGGCCAAGGAGGGCCACAGCGGCCTGGTTGGGATGAACCTGCTCACCAAGATCCAGCAGCCGAATCTGGCCACGCTCTACGGGGCCATGCTCGCCGGGGTGGACGCGGTGCTGATGGGTGCCGGTATCCCGCGTGAGTTCCCGGTGGCCATTGACGCTCTGTCCGAGCATCGGGTCGCTACCAGCGCCTTCGATGTTGAAGACATGCCTGCGGGCGAGACGGCCCATATCACTTTTGATCCCGCTGTTCACTGGCAGGCGCTGCCGCCCGCCCTGCACCGCCCCCTGTTCCTCCCGATCATCGCCAGCAACTCGCTGGCCACCGTCATGGCCCGCAAGGCCGGTGGTCGCGTCGATGGTTTCATCATTGAGGGGCCGACCGCTGGCGGGCACAACGCGCCGCCGCGTGGCCAGACCCAGTTTAACGAGCGCGGCGAGCCGATCTACGGCCCGCGTGATGAGGTTGACCTGGCGAAAATGCGCGAACTGGGCCTGCCTTTCTGGCTCGCCGGGGGCAAGGGCAGCCCCGAGGGTCTACGCCACGCGCTCGCTGAAGGCGCATCCGGCATTCAGGTCGGCACGCTCTTCGCCTATTGCGAGGAGTCCGGCCACGCCGCGAACCTCAAGGCGTCCATCCTCTCAGCCGTCGCTCGCAATGCGGTCGATGTCTTCACCGACCCACGCGCCTCGCCCACCGGGTTCCCCTTCAAGGTGGTGAACTGGGCCGAGAACCCCGCCGACTGGGAGCACCGCGAGCGCATCTGCGACCTGGGCTATCTGCGCAGCGCCTACCGCCGTCCCGATGGGAAGATCCATTTCCGCTGCGCCTCCGATTCGATCGACACCTACGTCGCCAAGGGCGGAAAGGTTGAGGAGACCGAGGGCCGCAAGTGCCTCTGTAACGCCCTGATGTCCAACATTGGCCTTGAGCAACTGCGCGATAACGGCAAGGTTGAGCCGCCGCTGATTACCAGCGGTGACGACCTGAAGCTGATGGGAGCCTTCCTCGATGGCCGTCGTAGCTACAGCGCCGCCGATGTGGTCGCCTACCTCCTCGATAGCGATGAGCAGGGTGCGCAGGTGGCCTACACGGCTTCCGCTCAGGAAGTGCTATAATGGTGTACGCCTATTCTTCGTGACAGGAACAACAATGTCGCCCCACCCAATATCAGCGCAGCGGGCGGCACGTCGCAGAAAGAGAAAGCTTGGGTGAAAGAGTTTTTCCGACGCAGAAAGACGAGCTTCACCACGGGCGGTCAGCCTGAGGGCAACCCTGTCCCCGACGACATGTGGGTCAAATGTAACGCATGTCGAGAGCTTGTCTACAAGAAAGAACTGACGGACAACCTAAAAGTTTGTCCCAAGTGTGGCCACCACATGCGGATGAGCGCCCGCGAGTGGATCGACCTGCTTGACGGCGGTTCTTTCAGCGAGATGGACGCACATTTGCTGCCGACCGACCCGCTCGGCTTCGTCTCGCTCGGCGAGAGCTACGCCGAGAAACTGGTGAAGTCTCAGCAGCGCACGGGCATGCCCGACGCCCTGCTCTCCGGGGTGGGCATGATCTGTGGCGGGCGCTTGGCCCTGACCGTGGGCGACTTCGCCTTTATGGGTTCGTCGATGGGCAGCGTCTACGGCGAGAAGCTGTCACGCGCCGCCGAACGCGCCGCCGACATGGGCATTCCCCTGCTGACGATCAACACGTCGGGCGGGGCTCGCCAACAAGAGGGCGTCATCGCCCTGATGCAGATGGCCAAGGTGACGATGGCCCTGACCCGGTTGGCCGACGTCGGGCAGCCACATATCGCCCTGATGATCGATCCATGCTACGGCGGCGTCACTGCCTCGTATCCCTCGGTGGCCGACGTAATCATCGCCGAGCCAGGGGCCAACATTGGCTTCGCGGGCAAGCGCCTGATCGAGCAGATCATGCGCCAAAAGCTACCCGCCGGGTTCCAGACCGCTGAATTTATGCTGGAACACGGCATGATCGACATGGTCGTGGAGCGCAACCAGCTTCGCGACACCATCGGTCGCCTGATCCGGCTCTACGGTGCGCGGCGCCGTCCGGTTACGCGGCGCGATCCGGTCGAGGAGCTGATCGGCGCGATCCCCTATATGTAAGGGCACAATCAGCGCGGCGCTGCTGCATCCTTACGGCAGCAGCGCCGCGCTGCTGTGCCCCAACGGAAAATAATGGACGAGACGACCAAGCTCACAGAGGCCCAGGAACTTACGCCCTGGGATCGCGTACAGATGGCGCGGCACCCGCTGCGCCCGCATACGCTCGACTATATCGCGGCCCTCTGCGAGGATTTTGTTGAACTGCACGGGGATCGTCGCTTCGGTGACGATGCAGCCATTGTTGGCGGGCTGGCCACCTTCGCCGAGCGCACGGTAATGGTGATCGGCCACCAGAAGGGCAGCGATACCCGCGAGAATATGAAGCGGAACTTCGGGATGTCGCATCCCGAGGGCTACCGCAAGGCCCAGCGGCTCATGCGCCAGGCCGAGAAGTTCGGGATCTCGGTGATTTGCTTCGTCGATACGCCCGCAGCCGACCCCAAGAAAGAGTCGGAGGAGCGCGGTCAGGGCAACGCCATCGCCGAGAGCATCCTGGTGATGACCAACCTGCGCGTGCCGATCATCGCCGCCGTGATCGGCGAGGGCGGTAGCGGCGGGGCACTGGCCCTGAGTGTGGCTGACCGCATCCTAATGCAGGAAAACGCGATTTTCTCGGTCGCTCCGCCCGAGGCTGCGGCCTCCATCCTCTGGCACGACTCGGCAAAGGCCCCCGATGCCGCTCGTGCGCTCAAGCTCACCGCTCGGGATCTCTACGAGTTGCATATTATCGACGATGTCGTCCCCGAGCCGGGTGGAGGTGCCCACCAGAGCCCGCAGGAGGCGATCACGGCCCTCGGTACCCGCATCCGCGCACACCTCGACACAATCTCGCAGATCGAAATCGCCACGCTGCTCAACCAACGCTACCAGAAGTACCGCGTCATTGGGCAGTACGCTGAGGCGTGATGATCGCACAAACAAGCCCCCGCGTCTTTCTTATAGCCGGATAATCGCTGCAACCACGCAGAGCCGGATGATCCCCGCGCCGCCTGTGCCATGTGGGGCGCGTCGGGCGTCTGTGCGCGGGATGTGTCACGTGCCTTGGCTCTTCCGCACGTCGTGTGAAGTAGACAGAGTCCGCCAAGCGGTGCGGCATTAGAATGCGGCTGGGCAAGTTGCGATCACGGGACTTGCGGAAGAGTCCAGCGTATTGACGCAAAAAAAGCAGACCACACATCAGACTGATGTGTGGTCTACAAATGGAGCGGGCGACGCGACTCGAACGCGCGACCCTTTGGATGGGAACCAAAAGCTCTACCACTGAGCTACGCCCGCGCTACGCGAGCCAGTATAGCACCCGTAGGAATCTCTGTCAACTGCTACGGCACCAGGCGATAGCCCACGCCCCACTCGGTGAGCAGCAGGGCCGGGTTACGCGGGTCCAGCTCGATCTTGCGGCGCAGGTGCCAGATATAGACCTTGAGGTAGTCGTTATCCCGCGTGTACTCCTGGCCCCACCCGGAGCGCAGCAGGGTCTCGTGCTCCACCACCTTGCCGGCGTTCTCAGACAGGATCAGGAGCAGGTGGTACTCAGTCGGGGTCAGATCCACCACCTCGTTGCGCACGCGCACCTCGCGTTTCTGCTGGTCGATCAGGATCTGGCCCTCGCCTGCGGTGAGGGGCCGGTAGGCCGGGGGCACGCGGCGCAGCAGGGCACGGATGCGCGCCGAGAGCTCATCCATGTTAAACGGCTTGAGCAGATAGTCATCGGCCCCTCGGTCGAGGCCCGTGATCACATCATCGCTCTGCACCTTCGCCGTGAGCATCAGGATCGGGACGTGCGAGAACTCGCGCACTTTGCTACACGCCTCGACACCGTCCATCTCGGGCATCATCACATCGAGGATGACCATGTCCGGGCGCTGCTCGCGCACCGCCTGGACGCACAGCGCCCCGTTCGATGCCTGAATGACACCATAGCCTTCGTGTTCAAGGTTGATACGGATCAGTTCACGTAGACCGTTGTCGTCGTCAACCACCAGAATGGTACGCTGCTCCATGTGCAATCCTTGCGCTAGGGTGCGCCGAGGGCCAAACCTTCCCGTTGCAGTTCAGTAAATCGGGCAGTTACATCATCAAGTGTCAGTTCACCGACATGGACATAGCGGATTTGGCCTTGCGCATCGATAAAGAAGCTGGTTGGGAGCGGGAACACCCGAAACGCATTGGTCACGCTGCCTTCGCGGTCAAGGGCAATCGGGTAGGTCAGGTTATACTGGGCGACAAACTGCCGGATGCCGTCCTCGCTGACGCCTTGGAGCTTCTCGTCGTCGGTCAGATTCACGCCGATAATCGCCAGCCCCTTCGCGCCAAGCCGTTCGTTGGCCGCCTGGAGCGCCGGGAGTTCGCGCTTGCACGGCTCACACCAGGTACCCCAAAAGTTGACCAGTACGACCTTCCCGCGATATGCCGTCAAGCTGATACGGTCGCCCGCCACGGTCTGTAGACTGAAGGCCGGGGCTGGACGATTCACCTCGCCCATGGCCTGACTCTGGACATCTGCGCCTCGGCCAGTGAGCATCCAGATCCCCGCTACCAGCACTAGGCCGACGAGCGCCCCGACGATGGCGAACATCCGCTCACGCGGGCTGATCTGGCGTCGGGCGCTGACGCGGGCGGATCCGTTCTCTACAGGGGCGACGCCAATGCTGACATCGTACTGACGACGGCGCACCGGATCGGACAGGATGGCGTAGGCTCGTTCAATCTCGGTGGTGCGCTCCGCCGCCACCTGACGCATCGTGTCGTCGAGATCGGCGACACGCTCGGGGTTATAGCGCTCGCGTTGCCGCTGGTAGGCAGCCTCAACCTCATCAGGGTTTGCCTGCGGCTCCAGGCCCAATAATGCGTAGTGCGTATTCATAGGTGGTAAGCGCCTTGATGCCTGTATTTTAACACAGGTGCTTTAACTTTTATCCAACAGCCTCCCATAAACATCAGCGGCTATACTGGGCGATCAACTGGCGGGCCTGCTGGGCCACGCCCGGCTCAACATTCGGCATCACAATCGCCTTCTGCCATTGCTCAAGGGCCTGCGCCTTCTGCGGCGGGGTGGTAGAAACCAGGCACAGACCCTTGCTCAGCAGAACCCTACTCTCTTCAGGGGCATCCTTGATCGCCTGATCCGTCTCGCTGAGCCCCTGGGTAATGAAGCTCTGGTCGTTGATACCCACCCCGTAGTAGCAGAGGGCGGTGGCAAGATCGGCGCGGGCAACCGCATTTGTGGGGGTGATTTTCAGCGCCTTGGCGTAGGCGTCGCGGGCTTCCAACCAGCGCGGCAGCCGCTCGACATAGATTCCATGCAGGCTCTGATCGCCGCCATCGAGGCGCTCGCGCACCACCACCACGCTATCGTAGAGCGCGTTGCCAAGCTCGATCCAGGCGTTCGCGTTGTCGGGAACCTGGTTTGCTACCTGGCGTGCGGCGGCGATCTGGGCCTCGAACTGGTTGATCACCTCGTCGATGGACGCCGTCGGGGCGGCGGTGGGCTGGCCGATGGTGCTTGGCCCGCTTGCCCCGCCCGCCCCGCTTGCTGCCGACTGCGGCGTACCCGACATCGTGGTGAACTGCGTGAACAGGACGATGGCGAAGGTGGCGACGCCAATAATCAGCACCGGCGGGATCCACACTGGCAGGCGCTGGGATCGTTCAGTCTGCCGACCGCTCCGGTGTAGAGTTTGGCTCGGCGGCAGGATCGGCTGGGCGTTAAAGTCCTTCGGGCGCTCCTCACGCCGCGCCGGGGGCAGCGGGCGATAGTCGATCAGGTCGTCATCATCTGATACAGACGAAGACGCTATCGTCCGTCCGCGCTGCGGGATCGGCGGGGCCACGGCAACCTGTGCGATCAGCTCGGCATCATATCCGGCGCGGCGCACCGGATCGCTCAAAATTGCATATGCCCGCTCGATCTCATCGCGCCGCCGTCGGGCCAGTTCCACTAACTCATCAGCAGCGCCCTCAAGCTGCGCCGGGTCGTAACGTTGGCGCAGACGGTCATAAGACGCACGGATAGATTCGGCGTCAGCCTTCGGGTGAACTTGCAGGGTCTCGTAGTAATCTTGCATTTCCAGAACATCAGTCGTGAGAAAGGAGCGGAGAGGGCGTGGCTCCAATACGTCACGAATAAGCGGCTTCAGCGCCGACCTTGCCCCCTCACCCCCTGCCCCTCTCCCTGAGCGGG
>CAIRFY010000410.1 GCA_903877945.1 uncultured Oscillochloris sp.
CCTAACGTCGGCCAGGATAGCCTGCGTAACCTCGATGAACACGGGATTATTTACGTGGGCGCCGAGGTGCAGCCGAACGATATTCTGGTGGGTAAGATCACGCCGAAGGGCGAGACCGACCTGACTGCTGAGGAGCGCCTGCTGCGGGCGATCTTTGGCGAGAAGGCCCGCGAGGTGAAGGATAGTTCGCTGCGCGTGCCCAACGGCGTGCGTGGTAAGGTGATTGATGTCAAGGTCTTCTCGCGTAGCGAGGGTGCCGAACTGCCGGTCGGGGTCAACCAGACCGTGCGCGTGCTGCTCTGCCAGAAGCGCAAGATCAGCCCCGGCGATAAGATGGCCGGTCGCCACGGCAATAAGGGTGTGGTCTCGCGGGTGCTGCCGATTGAGGATATGCCCTTCCTGCCCGATGGTCGTCCGGTGGACATTATCCTCAACCCCATCGGCGTGCCCTCGCGTATGAACATCGGCCAGATCTTGGAGACACACCTGGGCTGGGCTGCTGCCCGTCTCGGCTTCCGCGTGGCCACCCCGGTCTTCGACGGGGCCAGCGAATCGCAGATTAAGGATCACCTGATCCGGGCCGGTCTGCCCGGCGACGGCAAGGTCACGCTCTACGACGGGCGCAGCGGCACCCCGTTCCACCACCCGGTCACGGTG
Source organism: uncultured Oscillochloris sp. (assembly GCA_903877945.1). Taxonomy (GTDB): domain Bacteria; phylum Chloroflexota; class Chloroflexia; order Chloroflexales; family Chloroflexaceae; genus Oscillochloris. Next base: position 658 of record CAIRFY010000410.1, read on the forward strand.
GGCTACGCCTATATGCTCAAGCTGGCCCACTTGGTCGAGGACAAGATCCACGCCCGCTCGACCGGCCCGTACAGCCTGGTGACTCAGCAACCCCTCGGCGGTAAGGCCCAGTTCGGTGGCCAGCGCTTTGGCGAGATGGAAGTCTGGGCGCTGGAAGCCTACGGCGCAGCCTACATCCTCCAGGAGATGCTGACGGTGAAGTCCGACGATGTGGTTGGCCGGGTGAAGACCTACGAGGCCATCGTCAAGGGCGAACCCATCCAAGAGGCCGGCGTACCCGAGAGCTTCAAGGTGCTGATCAAGGAGCTGCAGTCTCTCGGTCTTAGCGTCGAGGTGCTGAGCGAGGACGAGAAGCCGGTCGAGCTCTCTGACGACGCGGACGGCGATATGGCTGCCTTGGACGGGATTAACCTGTCGGGGATGGAGCGCGGCGAGTTCTGATCACAAAAGGCACGAAGGGGGGCGAACGACGCGAATTTGTCCCCCCTGGAAAAATGGTTGGCTGGCGATCTACAAATATATCCGATACCGGTTGACAACCGACCTGAAACCGGGTATCATCTCTTCAGTACACACGTTCTACTGGAGAGACGCCATGCCTCGCATCGCACGTACCGTCGAGTTCTTCCGGGTCTGGTCGGCTGAGATGGCCTATGTCCTGGGGTACTGGTGGGCTGATGGATGTATGTACATCAAACCCAGTACCACTGCACACGAAGTCAAGTTCGCAAGCAATGATCGTTCGCATCTTGAGTTGATTGCAAACATCATTGGCGAGAGTCAACATACTCGTCGAGTGACAAAAAACTCGAATTGCTACGATATGACGTACTGTAGCAAAGAGATGTACTATGATCTTCTTGCGCTCGGGGGGACACCCCGCAAATCACACACAACCACGATGCCGAATGTGCCAGTGGATCTTGTGCCACACTTCGTTCGAGGGTTAGTTGATGGTGATGGAACGCTTGTTTGGAACGGGGATCGGCCAGTTATTCAGATCTATTCTGCTTCCTCAATGCTCCTTTCGGGGCTTGGGCAGACGATAGAGGCAACAACAGGTATTCCAACTCCTAATATCGTTGCCAATCGCGAGCTGTACTACATCAAGTGGAGTACAACACGGGCGAAGTGCCTAGCCGCATGGCTCTATGTTGAGAACCCAGGCATCGCCCTTGACCGTAAGGCTGCCATCGCAGCTAAGTTCCTGGACTGGCAGCCAAAGAAACGCCCTGAGCGTGGCACAATCACCGAGGGGATGCGCGAGCGGTTCGCTGCGTATCTGCCGCCACAGGAGTGAGCCTCTATGCTTGAAATCAACGACTTCAACGCGATCCGCATCAGCCTCGCCTCACCCGAGGATATTCGCGGCTGGTCGCACGGCGAGGTGACGAAGCCGGAGACGATCAACTATCGCACGCTGAAACCTGAGCGCGATGGATTGTTCTGTGAGCGAATATTTGGACCTACGAAGGACTGGGAGTGCTACTGCGGAAAATACAAGCGCGTCCGCTATAAGGGCGTTGTTTGCGACAAGTGCGGCGTCGAGGTAACGCGGGCCAAGGTGCGGCGCGACCGCATGGGCCACATTACTCTGGCTTCGCCAGTGTCGCATATCTGGTTTGTGAAGGGGACGCCGAGCCGGTTGGGCCTGCTGCTCGACATCAGCCCGCGCAACCTGGAACGGGTTCTCTACTTCGCCTCCTACGTGATCGTGGAGGTGAAGGACGAGCTGCGCACGGTGTCCCGCGAGATGCTCCAGGAGGACTTCGCCAAGAAGCGCGAGAACATCCAGCGCCAGGCCGAGGACAAGCGGATCGAGCTGAGTACACAGCTCACTCAGGATCTCGGCGGCATGGAGAATGCGCAGGTCAGCACGCAGCGGCGCATTGAGGAAGATTATACGCGCCTGCGTGACGAGATTGTCGCCGACGCGGATCGCCTGCGTGATCGGCTTGAGGAGATGACCAACCTCGTCTCCGAAGAGGACATCGGATTCAGGAATACCTCCCTGGTGGACGAGGGTGAGACGATCAGCGAGCGCACTCTGGAGCAACTCGACGAACTGGTGGACAAAGAGTTGGAGGCGATGGAGGCCCGGCGCACCCGCGACATGTCGGACGCCGAGCTGCTCACCGACGCCGAGCGCGAGCGTAAGGAGGCCGAGGCCAACCAGGAGAAGGAGAAGCTCCAGGAGCGCCTCCAGCGTGAGCTCGACACCTTGGTGCGCGAGGAGAAGGACAAGCTCGACCACCTCGATGGTCTGAAGCCCTGCCGCATCCTCTCGGAGATGGAGTATCGCCAACTGCGCGACCTGGCGCCGGGTGTGTTCCGCGCCGACATGGGCGCGGGCGCGGTGCGTGAGCTGATCGTGCGTCAGGTTGACCTGGATAAGCTGGCCGAGGATCTAAACGCCGAGGTGCAGACCACCCAGGGTCAGCGGCGCAAGAAGGCCACCAAGCGCCTGCGCGTGGTTGAGAGCTTCCGCAAGAGCGGCAACAAGCCCGAGTGGATGATCATGACCGTCCTGCCGGTTATTCCGCCCGACCTGCGCCCGATGGTGCAGCTTGACGGCGGGCGCTTCGCGACCTCGGATCTGAACGACCTGTACCGGCGTGTGATCAACCGCAACAACCGGCTCAAGCGGCTGATGGAACTGAACGCGCCCGAGATCATTGTGCGCAACGAGAAGCGCATGCTCCAGGAGGCCGTGGACGCCCTGATCGACAACGGGCGACGCGGGCGTGCGGTGTCGGGCAAGGGCAAGCACCGCCTGAAGAGCCTGAGCGACATGCTCAAGGGCAAGCAGGGCCGCTTCCGCCAGAACCTGCTGGGCAAGCGTGTGGACTACTCGGGCCGCTCGGTGATCGTGGTTGGCCCGAACCTTCAGTTGCACCAGTGCGGCCTACCCAAGAAGATGGCCCTGGAGCTGTTCAAGCCCTTTGTGATGCGCCGCCTGGTGGAGAAGGGCTTCGCCCACAACATCAAGAGCGCCAAACGCATCGTCGAGCGCGTGCGCCCCGAGGTCTGGGACGTCCTTGAGGAAGTGATCAAGGACTACCTGGTGCTGCTAAACCGGGCACCCTCGCTGCACCGCCTCTCGATCCAGGCGTTCGAGGCCAAGCTGATCGAGGGTTCGGCCATCCAGCTACACCCGCTCGTCTGCGCGGCCTTCAACGCCGACTTTGACGGCGACCAGATGGCCGTCCACGTGCCGCTGTCACGCAAGGCCCAGGAAGAGGCTCGCACGCGCATGCTGAGCAAGTACAACCTGCTCAGCCCGGCCCACGGCGACCCGATCATCACGCCGTCGCAAGACATCGTGCTGGGCTGCTACTACATCTCGCAGGTGCGCGACGGTGCCCTGGGCAGCGGCAAGAAGTTTGCCGATGTCAATGAGGCGATGTTGGCCTACGAGAAGGGAGTGGTCGCCATCCAGGCACCGATCTGGATCAGGATGACGGGCCGACCAGCGGGGAAGAATGACCGTCCCAACAGCGTGCGCGAGCTGGCTCCCACCGAGGATGGTACGCCGCGCATGATGCTTGAGACCACGATTGGGCGCGTGCTACTCAACAACGAGTTGCTGCCACCCCTGCGCTACCGCAACCGCGTGGTAGACAAGAAGGGTCTCAAGGAGATCATCGCCGACTGCTACCAGTACTACACGAACATGAAGAATGTGAGCGATGAGGATCTCGCCGAACTGCGGGCCACCTGGCCAAATAAGTCGGAGACCGAGATCGTCCGCATCTTCGGCTCGGAGAAGACGGCGCTGCAGGCCGATAAGATCAAGGCACTTGGCTTTAAGAATGCCACCTACGGCGGCATGACTATCGGCATCAACGATATTGAGGTACCCACCAAGAAGTACGAGATTGTCAGCAACGCCGAGGCGTTTGTTGTCGATATCGAGAAGCAGTTCCGCCGTGGTCTGATCACCGAGGAGGAGCGCTACCAGGAGGTTGTGCGAATCTGGCAGGAGGCTACCAAGCTTACCATCGTCGCGGTGAAAGAGAACATGAACCAGTTCGGCCCGGTGGCGATGATGTCCACCTCAGGTGCCCGTGGCAATATCAACCAGATCTCGCAGATGGCCGGTATGCGCGGCCTGATGTCTGACCCGACCGGCAAGATCATTGAGCTGCCGATCAAGGCCAACTTCCGCGAGGGTCTCTCGGTGCTGGACTACTTCGTCTCCACCCACGGCGGGCGCAAGGGTCTGGCCGATACCGCGCTGCGCACGGCGGACGCCGGTTACCTCACCCGGCGTCTGGTGGACGTAGCCCAGGACGTGATCGTCACGATTGAGGACTGTGGCACCCAGGACGGCTTCTGGCTGCACGCGGCGGACGACGATGAGTTGATGGAGAAGCTGGCCGTGCGTATGGTCGGGCGCATCCTGGCCGCGCCGGTGTACGACAAAGCGACCGGCGAACTGCTGGCCGAGCGCAATGTCGAGATTGACGATGAGATTGCGTCGAACATTGACCGCCACGGTATCAAGTCGGTCTATGTGCGCTCGACGTTGAGCTGTCAGTCAGAGCACGGCATCTGTCGGCTTTGCTACGGGCGCAACCTGGCCACCGGCAAACTGGTGGACATCGGCGAGGCGTGCGGGATCATCGCGGCCCAGTCAATCGGTGAGCCGGGTACGCAGCTCACCCTGCGCACCTTCCACACCGGCGGCGTGGCCTCCGCCGACGACATCACCCAGGGTCTGCCGCGTGTGCAGGAGATCTTCGAGGCCCGCGTGCCGAAGGGCAAGTCGCTGCTGGCCGAGATCGACGGCATCGCACAGGTCGTCAAGGACGATAACGGCGTCCGCACGGTGAAGATTATCGCCTCAGAGGTCTACACCGACGAGTATATTCTACCAAGGGGTTTCATCGCTCTGATCGAGAACGAGGTAGAGGTCTCCGAGGGCCAGGTGGTCGCGGAGAGTAACAATAGCGAGAGCAGCGAGTCGCCGATTATTGCCCGGCTGGCCGGTAAGGCGTTTGTCTACAGTGATAAGATCGTGGTCAGCCAGGAGGATCGCGAGGAGCGCGAGCTGATTGTGCCGCACACGGCGCGCATGCGGGCGGAGACCGGCGCACGGGTGCAGGCGGGGCAGCAGCTCACCGATGGCAGCGCGAACCCACAGGAACTGCTCGATTTGCAGGGCCGCGAAGCCGTGCAGCGTTACTTGGTAAACGAGGCCCAGAAGGTTTACCGCAGCCAGGGTGTGAACATCAACGACAAGCACGTCGAGGTGATCGTGCGCCAGATGCTGCGCCGTGTGCGGATCGAGGAGCCAGGTGACACCGGTCTGCTCCCCGGTGAGCTGATCGAGGCCGCCGAGTTCCGCCGCCTGAACAACGATGTCGTTAGCCAGGGCGGCGAGCCGGCCACGGCGGCCACTGTGCTGCTAGGCATCACCAAGGCGTCGCTGAACACCGACAGCTTCCTGTCGGCAGCATCCTTCCAGGAGACGACCCGCGTTCTCACCGATGCGGCGATCACCGGCAAGGTGGACTACCTGCGCGGCCTGAAGGAGAACGTGGTTATTGGCAAGCTCATCCCGGCTGGCACCGGCATCGAGAAGCGCATCGAGAAGCGCGATGAACTGGTGGACGAGATGGCGCGCATGATGGAGCAGGGTCACGCCAAGGTCGAGCCAGCGGTCGCTGTGCGCCCCCCCGTCGAGGTGCAGCGCGCAGAGTCTCTGCTGGGCCTGGGTTCACTCTCCGAGGTAGTGCCCACCGAGGTCGTCGGTGCCGATGTGCTGCGCGCCCGCCTGGAGGAGCTTCTGGGCGGCGGCGATGAGGACGGGGATCTCGACGGCGAGGACGAGGGCGACCTTCCCCCCGACGAGGAATAGTACCGTTTGGTAAGGACACGGGCACGTGGGGACGCGAAGATGCGAAGATGTGGGGACGCGCCCTTCTGAAATCTTACCGAGAGACGGCAAAAACGCGCTGGGGAGCAATACCCTCCCGGCGCGTTTTTGCGGTTTCGCGACAAGGGTTTAGGCGAAAGAGAACATAGAGGATAGAAATTCCGCATCCCTCCAGGGCTGGTGCAAAGTCGTGTGATCGCCGGGCAGCCCTCTCCCCCCAGCCCCCTCTCCCTGAACGGGAGAGGGGGAGTTGGATGCGTCCTGCTGCGGAATCTCCCC
>CAIRFY010000411.1 GCA_903877945.1 uncultured Oscillochloris sp.
CACGCGGGTTCCGCCTACCGTCACCCGCACACCCACGCGGGTTCCGCCTACCGTCACCCGCACACCCACGCGGGTTCCGCCTACCGTCACCCGCACACCCACGCGGGTTCCGCCTACCGCGACCCGCACGCCCACGCGGGTTCCGCCTACCGCGACCCGCACGCCCACGCGAACAGCGTTGCCTACGCGAACGACCATTCCGGCGGCCACGGCCACGGCTACTGCCGCATCAAACGCCACTACCACAACGATGGTGTCATCAACCTTCATCCCGATGATTACAACACTGCCCCTCAATGGCGGCGCTAATACAAAGTCGCCTCCGGCGGGGGTTTAGGGGCAATATCAAATAAGGGGTCTGCCGCCGCTCAGCCCTCGCCCCCCAGCCCCCTCTCCCTGAACGGGAGAGGGGGGGTCGGAGATGTCCTGCTGCAGATCCTCATTCCTACCCATGTACCTCAAGAGACTCGACATCCAGGGCTTCAAGACCTTCGCTTCTCGCACGGTGATTGAGTTCCGCCCCGGCATCACGGCTGTGGTGGGGCCGAATGGTAGCGGAAAATCGAACATCGCAGACGCTGTGCGCTGGGTACTCGGCGAACAGAGCCATGCCGCTCTGCGCTGCAAACGCTCTGAGGAGTTGATTTTCGCTGGGGGCGGGCGGCGGGCACCCGCCGGTCTCGCCGAGGTCTCTCTCACCATCGATAATAGCGACCGCATGCTGCCTCTGGACTTTGACGAGGTGACGATAGCGCGTCGCTCGACCCGCGCCGGTGACAGCGAGTATTTTATCAATCGCGCCCGCGTGCGCCTGCGCGATGTCCAGGAGGCCACCGAGCCCCTGGGTGGCTCCTACACGATCATCAACCAGGGTCTGGTGGACGCTGCTCTGACTCTGCGACCCGAGGAGCGGCGGCGGCTCTTTGAGGATGCGGCGGAGATCGGCGGCTTTGAGATGCGTAAGTCCGAGGCTCTGCGGCGGCTACGCGAGACGGATAGCAATCTGCAGCGGGTCGGCGACCTGCTGGGTGAACTGGAGCCGCGCCTGCGCTCGCTGAAACGTCAAGCGGGCCAGGCCCGTCAGTTTCGTGAACTGAACACCGAGTTGCGCCGATTTCAGGTGCGGCACTACGCCGATCTCTGGCGTGCGGCCCTGTCTCTCACCGCCCACGCCCGTGCCGAGGTGTCCGGGCTGGAGTCTACCCTCGCAGATGCTCGGGCCGCGCAACTGGCGGTCGCTCACGATCTGCGTGTACTACGTGAAACTCTGCGGACCCGGCGCGATGACCTGGGAGTCCTGCACCAGCGCAGCAGTGAGTTGCATCGCCGTGCCGAGGCGGCCCAGCGTTCGCTGGCCGTAGATGGCGAGCGGCTGACCGCCTTGGCTCGCCGCAGCGAAGATTTGGAGCGCCGTCGCAATGAACTAGCTCTACGCCAAGGCGAGGACGAGTCCCGCCGCCAGGCCGTCGTCGAGGAGGTGTCTCAGGCCGTCGTGGCACTTGACGTGCAACGAGCCGCTCTGCGCGTCGCCGATGCCGAACTGGCAGGGGCCGAGGTAGCTCGTCTGGCCCTTGCCCACGAACTGCGCGCCGCCCAGGATTCCGCTGTACGCGCCGCCACCGCCGTAGCCGAGGGAGTCAGCCGGATCGAGCATCTGCACGCCCAGGTCGCTCGCTTTGATCGTGACCGCGTTGAGCGAGAGGCGACGGTCGCTCAGGCCGCCGAACACCTGGCCGTCGCCGCCGCCCAGGTCGGGGTTTCTCGCGCCGAGCATGTTCGCGCTGAGGCTGAGCGGACAGCCGCCGCTGATGCCGAGCATGCCGCCCGCGCCGCGATTGAGGCTCTCCGCGCTGCTCGCGCCGCCGCTGATGATGATCGTGCGGTTGCCCGCCGCACTCTGGCCGATGTGGAGGCCCGACTCGACTCGCTTAGCCGCCTGGCCCGCTCATATGCCGGAGCCTTCGCTGGTGTGCGGGCGGCGATGCAGTGGGCGGAGAAGACAGGCCGCGCCGGATTTGCCCTCGTCCAGTCGATCATTCGCACGCCCGCCGAACTAGAAACGGCGATTGAGGTTGCCCTCGGCTCACGCCTACAGAATATTGTGGTCGAGCGCTGGGAGGATGCCGAAGACGCTATCGCTGACCTGAAGCGCAGCGGCTCCGGTCGCGCAACATTTATGCCGCTGGACTCGCTGCGTTCGCAGCGAATTGATCATGAGAGAATGAGCGCGGAGAATGTTCAGTTCTCTGCGCTCAATGCTCAAGAACCTGTCCTCGGCGTCGCCGCTGATCTGGTGGACTACGACCAGCGTTACGCGGCGGTGGTCCAGCAACTCCTTGGTCGGGTGAAAATCGTGCGTGACATGGCCATAGCGCGGGCTGAGTTGCGACGGCTGTCTGGCGGCTGGTCGATTGTCACCCTCTACGGCGAGCAGGTGAGCAGCGGTGGCTCGGTGACGGGCGGTGCCCAGACGAAGGAAAGCGGGGCGCTGCGCCGTGAGCGTGAGCTGCGTGAGCTACCGGGTCGGGTCGAGGCTGCACGAGCTACAGTGGAACGGGCCGAATCCCACAGGGCCGAGCTGGAGTCGCAATCTCAGGGGTTGGCCCAGCATCTGCGCGAGCGCGAGGCGCTCACGCGCAACGCCGCCCGCCAGGTCGAATCGCGGCGGGCTGAGCTTGATACCGCGATCCGCCGGGTTGCCCAGGTCGAGCAGGATCGTGCGTGGGCTGTGGAGCGCCAGGAGCGCCTGTCCCGCGATCTGGCGGCTCTGCGTGGTCAGGAGGCGGATCTGCTGCGGAGGCGCGCTGCGGCTGAGGAGGCCGCTGCAAAGGCCGAGGCTCAGTTGGCTGAACTGCGCGCCCGCCAGGACGCTGAGACTCAGGCCGACCGCGCCGCTCAGGGACGGGTAGCAGGGCTGCGGGCCGCCGTCGGCTCCGCCGAGGGCCACCTGCGCGCCCAGCGCACGCTGCTGTCCGCTCACGAGCGCAGCATTGCCGAGGGTGAGCGACAAGTAGCTGATGTCGGCACCAGCATCACCGATCTGGAGTCTGAACGCGAGCGGATTGGTGCCGCCCATGCGCGGGTAGAGGCTGAACACCACGCGCTTATGGCGGAGATCGACGCTCTGCGTGCGCAGATCACTCCCGCTGAGGAAACTCTGCGCACTGAAGAGGCTCTACAGGCTGATCTGGAACGTGGCGGGCAGGCCGCCACGACCGCGCTGCTGGAGCAGGAGGCCGCTCACGGTCGCGCCGTCATGGAGGCCCAGCGCGCCAGCGACCGCCAGGACGCGCTCTATGAGCGGGCCGCCGCTGATGACATTGATGTGGAGGCGGTCGGGCCACAGGCGGAGGGCGATTCAGGCACGTACCCCGACAACCTTCAGGCAGAAATCGACGCCCTGAGAACAAGAATTCTGCGCCTGGGTGCGGTGAACCAGCTTGCCCTGGAGGAGTACGAGGAGGAATCCGCACGTCACCGCTTCCTGAGCGAGCAGGTGTCAGATCTACGCGAGGCCGAAGGCTCACTGCATGAACTGATCGCCGCCCTAGATGGTGCGATGAGCCAGCGATTCATTACCACCTTCAACGCGGTAGCCGCCGAGTTTGAGCAGAGCTTCGTGCGCCTCTTCGGCGGCGGCACGGCGAAACTTCAGCTTACTGGCGGGTCGGGAAGCACCCGCGATTCGGTTGACGCTGGCTCAGGCGAGCCAGCGTCAACCGGGCGCGACCAAGGCGTCGAGATTATTGTGCGACCGCCCGGCAAGAAGCAGCAGAGCATTTCGCTGCTCTCTGGCGGTGAGCGCACCCTGACCGCAGCGGCCCTGCTCTTCGCGATCCTGAAGGTAAACCCGAGTCCCTTCTGCATCCTCGACGAGACTGACGCCGCGCTCGACGAGTCAAACGTAGGGCGCTTCCGTGACGCCCTCCAGGCTCTGGCGGATCAAACGCAGTTTATTCTGATCACCCACAACCGTGGCACAATCGAGGCTGCCGATACCCTCTACGGTGTGACCATGGGCGATGATGGGGCGTCGAAGACGATCTCGTTACTGGTCGAAGAGTACGTTCAGGCGTAATCCGCATCAAGCGGCGCTTTGGCGCGGGAACGAGGGCTGTACCGGCACATTCGGGCCGCAGTAGGCGAGTCGACCGCTTTCCCAGCGTGCGAGACCCGTGGCACAGAGCCAGGCGGCCACAGTGGTAGCGCGGCGGGTGGCGGTACTCTGGGCGAGTGGCGCGAGATCTTGGAGGACGACGGCGATTTCGCTGCGCCGCAGACCCTCGCTGGTGCGTAGCGCCACGATGACGGAGCGGGTTGGCTCGCGATGGAGCAGCATACGTCGCAGGGCGGTGCGCTGATCGGCCTGGTTATAGGTGGTGAAGGCTCTGCCGAAGGGGGTGAGCTCAACCGGCTCGCCGGGCTTACCCGGCTTCACAAAGCCCAGGATGCGGGCGGCCTGCGTGTAGTAGAGCCCTTGGCGGGCGGCCTTGGTGCCGATGTAGATGCCGATCTCGTCGGGCTGCTTCTTTCCTCGGGTGATCGCCTCGGGTACTAGTGCAACATCCCAAAGTACGTCCGCCTGGGGAATATCGACCGTCTCGTGGCTCATAGGGTTCCTCACTCGTGCTTTATGGTGCTGTCTCTGCCGCTATGCCTGCCTCCGAACATCTGTTTGATTTCTATGCTCTATAATACCGAAAACATTGATTTTGTCAAGTCCCACGTTTTCGTATTTTCAGGCTGCGCCGCAGTTCGCGTATAATGTGGCAATGCGCGTCGTAGACGCCGCCACTTCCTCGCCATAATCGTCCCCACAAATACCCTATGCGACAACACGTTCACGCGGGTTACGCTGTGATCATCCTCGTGCTGATCACTCTGACTGGTGCAGTAACTCCATCACCCCTTCCGGCCCAGGCCCAGGATCTGCCGTGGCGTGACAAGGGATCACCCTTCGGGGTGGTCGCCGCCCTCGGCAACCGGGTGCGCGCCGATGAGATCCCCGCTGCCGTCACGCTCATGCGTGAGGCCGGAGTCCAGTGGCAGCGCGAGGAGATCTTCTGGGATCGCGTGCAGCAGCAGCCCGGTGGCCCCTACCACTGGGACGGCAATGACGCCGGTCGCTACAACTATGATCTGGCGATTGGGGCACAGGCCGCCGCTGGCATCCAGATCTTGGGCCTGCTTGACTACAACCCGGCCTGGTTTAAGGGCAAGAATCCGCGTCCTGAGGAGTGGATCGCTGACTGGGGCGACTTTGTGTATAACACGGTTGCTCGCTACGGGCGAGATCGTGGCCAGATCACCTACTGGGAGCTGTGGAACGAACCTAACTTGGCTGTCTCAGGCTACGAGAGTGGACTGTACACTGTCGCTGACTTTGTGCGGCTCCTTGATGTTGGTCGGGCCGCCGCCCTCGCCGCCGACCCGCACGCGAAAATCGTGATGGGTGGCATGGCTCCGATCTGGAGCGAGATGCCCTCAGCCCATCACTACGACTACTTCGATTACCTCGATCAGGTCGGGCAGCAGGGCGGCTGGCGCTTTGTTGATGTGCTGGCTATCCACCCGTATCGCCCCAATACGCCCGAGGGCGATGCTTGGCGCCGCGATCAGTCCCTCACCTTCAGCCAGGAGCTGAGTCGGCTTGACGGGCTGCTGCGCACCTACGGCCCCCGACCGGTCTGGCTGACTGAGTTGGGCTGGTCGACAAGCCAGGGCCATCTGGGGGTTAGCGAAGACACCCAGGCATTTCTGCTCGTGCGTACCTATCTGCTCGCGATGACTCACCCGAGTGTCGAGAAGATCTTCTGGTACGATTTCCGCGACGACACGCAGCCGAGCGATCCCTACGAGCAACCGACCATCGCCCCCAATGAACTGGAGTCGCACTACGGGCTGCTGCACCGCACCTACCCGCTGGATCCGGCACGCGGCGATCTGCGCAAGCCGGCTTTTTTGGCCTTCCGGGCGATGACCGGGATGCTGGCGGGCCTGTATCTCAGCGACATTCCGTTCACCAACGCCGACGGGGTCTTCTGGCAGCGTTATGCGGGGGGAGGTCGTCGCGTCGATGTACTCTGGCGTACCGGCGAGGCGGCACCGGCCATCGCCGTGGCCTGCGGCTGCCACGAGGCGCTGGTGCGCAACTGGAAGGGCGAGGTGCGCTATCTCCTGAGCAGCGCCGATGGGCAGATCAACATTCGCCCAGATGAACTTGGTGCCCCGCTGTATATCGAGTACGACCCACCGGCGCGGCGGGGGCGGTTGTTCGCCGCCACCAAACACAGCATCAGCGGGGATTTCCGCACCTTCTGGGAGTCGCGTGGCGGGCTGGCCCGCTTTGGCTATCCGCTCAGCGAGGAGATCATCGAGCCTGAGGCGGGGAGCGGTCGGCCCCGCGTCGTTCAGTATTTCGAGCGGGCGCGGTTCGAACACTTCCCCGAACTGAGCGGCACGGACTACGTCGTCCAACTCACCCGGCTCGGTGAGACGGCCCTCCAGCGCCAGGGTATCGACTGGCGCAGCCTACCCGCACAGAGCGACGCCCCGCCCGAGTGTCGGCTCTTCCCTGAGATCAACCACCGCCTCTGCCCGCCCTTCCTGGCTGCGTGGGAGCAGGCTGGCGGGCTCGACCTGGTCGGACTGCCGCTCAGCGAGGCGTTCCCCGTGACTGATGCAACCACGGGCGCGAGCTACAGCGTGCAATACTTTGAGCGCACGCGGATCGAGCAGCACCCCGACCGGGCGGGCACACCCTACGAGATTCAGCTTGGCCTGCTGGTGCGCGAGCAGATCGCACGCTGGGGCGGGATGCCCTGAAATCCCGCACGACACACCTACCATTCTGGCTTAGGCCAGATCGGGGACGCCTGGGCGCGATCCGCTGGTGCAACGATCACGTAGTGACTGCCCTGCCACTGCAAGATCATAAAACTGCCCTCTGGGCGACCAGTCGCATCGAAGTGGAGTGGCCCAACGACGGTCTGGTAGGTGCCGGTGTGCAACTCCTTGATTAGCGCGCCATTATCGATTGACCGAATCTTCTCAACCGCTTGCTGGAGTACCTGGCCCACCGTAAATGCATTCGCCGAATCCTCGGCAATATCGTCAGCGGTACCACCAAAGAGCTTGGTGTATGCGGTGATAAATTCCTGGTTCTGCGCGGTATCTGCCTTAGCAAACCACGAGATCGACGAGAAGATTCCATCGGTCGCAGGCCCAAGCGCCGCACGGAAGGTATCAGGGAGCGAAGGGCCGCTGGTGAAGAATGCCCCCCGTGGCTGGTAATGGGCCGTGCGGTACGCCTGAATCTGGCCAACCGAGTCTTCTTGTAGCGTCCCCCCGACGATAAGATCCGGATTCACCCTCGCAACATCATCGGCGATGGTTGTAAAATCACTCGTCTGCGAAGCGTAGACCTCATCGAGTACGAGCTTCAGACCGTCAGCGATAAGCTGCTCCTTTAGCCGGGTGACAACGCTGAGGGTAAACGGATCGTCCTGGCTCACGACGCCGAATGTCTTGGGGCGCTGCGCCTCCGGCAAGCTGAGAATATAGGACACAAAAGCATCGGCCTGCTGAGTGCTGATCGCTGGCTGGGCAAAAAAGAGATTATTCAGCCCTCGATTAAACACTTCCGGGGCACCGCCAGCCGGTTCGACAAAGGCATAGCCGTAGCGTGCAGCCACCTCCGATGTCGGAATCACCAGAAAGCTGGAGACCGACCCAACCACCAGATCGACCTTATCCACCGCTATGAGTCGCTCATAATCCGCCACCGCCGTCTTCTGGTCGCTCGCATTATCCAAGATGCGCAACTGAACTTGTCGGCCACGTAGTCCACCGTTGGCATTCACCAGAGACGCCCAGACCTCATAGCCACGCTTTGCCGCCGCTCCAGGATCACCGAACCGACCGGTGAGGGGAAGCGAGGCTCCGATGACGATCTGTGTCCCGTCGCCTGGGCCGCTCGTCGCTACGACAGCGGACGCAGGAGCCGTGGGAGGAGCCGTCGTGGGCGCACTGTTCGTCGCACCAGAGCTACAGGCCGTGAGGAGCAGACCGAGCAGGAGCATGAGGGGACCAAGGCCAGACATGCGGTTCATCGTTGTCCTTTCACGTGCGGCGAGCGGCTGAGCTTAAGAGCGCCTCCTGGAGCGTCGGGTAGGTATGCAGTCCCGAGAGATCCGCGCCGAGCTGCACAAGTGACTGCGCAACCTCGGGGCAGATACCCACCAGAGCCGTTGTCGCGCCCAGGAGTCGTGCGCTATCAGCCGTCTGCACGAGCGCGGCGGCAACCTGCATATCGACAATTGGGACGCCGGTGATGTCGAGGGCGACAAAATGGGCGCGTTGATCCTCGATCCCGGCCAACACATTTTCGATAAGCTGGGCCATACGCTGACCGTCCAGGCTGCCAATCAGGGGAATGGCGATCACACCCTTCTGGATTGGCACAACGGGTATCGACATCTGGCGAATCTGCCCTAAGAGTTGCTCCTGTGCATTGACGAGTGTCGCTAGTTCCTGGGTGCGTGTGCCAATCCGTGCGTCCAGTTCGGCATTGAGCGTTTGGATGGCGGACATCTGCTCGTGGAGTTGGGCCTCACGGGTTTGCAGGGCCGTGATCATCTGGCTAAATGAGCGGGCGACCTGACCAATCTCATCGTGACGCTCCTGCCCGCGTGGAGTTGTCCAGGTACCGGCGACGATCTGTTCAGCCGCCGCGCTGAGTTGCCGTAAGGGCAAAATCACCAGTAGGCGCAGGAGCAACCCGACGGAGGCACTGAGCGCAAGCAGCACAAGGAGGGTCGTTATGATACCCTGGGAAACCGTCTGAACACGGTCGGCATCAAGCTCGGCTGTACCCATTCGTAGGGCGACCGTCCCAATTGGCTTGTAGGCATAGATAACGGGCGCGGTGATCTCAAGATAGCCATTAACCCAGCGATAGCTTTCGCCGACAGCGGGATCGATCTGAATATTGGGACTGCTGAATGGCAGACGCGCTTCCGTCGTAGCGCCATCAGATGCGGCAGCGGAGAGCAGATCACCTGTGGCGGAGAAGAAGGCAACATACTCGGCCTGATTATTCGTCGTGACTGTCCGTGCAAGGAGTGAGAGACCGCGCAGGTCGGTGTTAGCGACGAAGAGATTTGCAGCGTTGGCAAGGATTTGGGCCGTACCAGCGCCTCGCTTGAGTAGATCATCGCTCAGGCGCGCCTGGGAGTTGCGCTGATCAACCGCTGTCATGATGGCGAGAATAAAAATGTTGCTGCAAATCAGTGCAAGCAGTATGCGTGGGTAGAGGCCATAGAGTAGCCTTCGAAACGAGCGCATGAAGGTACCTCAATAGAGCGGGGACTGGCAATGTACTAGAGATGTATGGAGACAAGGTCAGGCTTAGATCGGCACGATCCTAATGTATCCCAAAGTGTCTAGCTCACACCACACCCGGAGTATAGCAATTTGATCTGCGTTTGTCCATGCGATGACTCGCCCACCATAATTGTTGCGAAGTCACGTACCCAGGACATGTACAAAGTCGTGTGATCGCCGGGCAGCCCTCACCCCCCAGCCCCCTCTCCCTGAACGGGAGAGGGGGAGTCGGACGCATCCTGTTGCGGAGTCTCCCCTCTCCCCGTGAGCATATCTTTACCCACATCTTTCAC
>CAIRFY010000412.1 GCA_903877945.1 uncultured Oscillochloris sp.
CTTGGTGCGACGCTTGTCTACGACCACGTCGTAGCTGATGATGGTGAACATAGATCCTCCGTATCCTTCCTTGGACGACCCTCCCCCCCCAGCCCCCTCAACCGGAGCGGGAGAGGGGGGGCGATCTCATCCTGATGCACGCTCTCCCCTCTCCCCGTGAGGGAGAGGGGCAGGGGGGTGAGGGGGTCGAGACAAATGTTGCAACACTCCGTTCAGCGCGGCATATAGCCGCCGTAGCGCTCCTGCTCGCCGCGCACGACGCGGGCCACGGCCTGGGCCTGGAGCAGTACCACCCGGCGTAGCGGAGTGAATTCGCCGGTGGATAGGCGGGCCGGGGCCTGCATCACTGCCTCGTAGCGATCTACCAGCAGCGCCCGACCCGTGGCGTCGAGATAGACCGCGTCGGGGCGCTGGGGTGGGCGCTCAAACTGGGTGCGGCTCACCACGTCGGTGCGCAGCAGGTCGAGGACGATCTGATCAATGACGATGGGGCGAAACTCCTCCATCAGGTCGAGGGCCAGGGATGGCCGCCCGGCCTCGATGACGTGGAACGTGCCGAAGTAGGGATCGAGTCCGGTGAACTGCACGGCGTTCAGTACATCGTGCAGCAGCAGGGTGTAGCCAAACGAGAGCATGGCGTTGATCGGGTCGGGCGGCGGGTAAAAGGCGCGGCCTTGAAAACCCCAGGCGTGCTGGAAGGCCACGCGCCACGCGCCGAAGTAGGCCGCCGCCGCCGCGCCCTCGTAGCCGCGCACGGCGTCGATGGTGTCGGCGCGGGATAGCCCGGTCAGAGCGGCGTTGATCTGCGTGATCGAAGCAGTGATCGCTGACCAGCCCGTACTCGCCAGGAGCGCCCGCTGGCTCACCAACTTGGCCGTCACCAAGCCCTGGGCCAGCGCCAGCGACCACGCCGGATCGTAGACGCGCTGCATCTGCTGGAGCCGCAGGGCACCGAAGCGCGAGGGGCCATCGGTCAGCGTGGCGTAGTGACGGCTGCCCTTGCTGTTGGTCAGCATCACCGGGATACCGCGCCCGATCAGTTCGACCAGCAGCGCGGTGGACATCTGCACCCCACGGCCCATGAGTACCACCTGGTCAATCCGGTTCAGCGGCACCTCCTGGAGCGTCTGGTTGCCTTTGGTGACGAGTACCTGCTGATCCTTCTTGCGCACCGTCGTACCCTGCTCTTGGACATAGAGAGTTGGCATGGGTCAGTCCCCTTTCTTTTTACGGTTTATGTGTGGGAGGCGCTGACCCACCTGATCCGCACTCGTGCGTACCTTCCGCGCTGCGGCACGCAGGGCCAGTTCGGCATCCGCAAAGCTGCCCAGCCCTGCGCCAAGGCGGGGGCCAGATTGCGGCGGCGCAAGAGTCTGGCCAAGAAACTCCAGCCCGTCGGCGTAAGCGATGATGTGGGTTTTCTCGGCATTCAGGCGCAGGCGCAGCGTCGCGATCTGGTCGCTGACAAACTGGAGCGAACGGGTA
Source organism: uncultured Oscillochloris sp. (assembly GCA_903877945.1). Classification (GTDB taxonomy): domain Bacteria; phylum Chloroflexota; class Chloroflexia; order Chloroflexales; family Chloroflexaceae; genus Oscillochloris. The sequence goes on from CAIRFY010000412.1 coordinate 1,486, forward strand.
GCTTCAGCCTGACTAGCGCACATCACCACAAAATCATCGACGTAGCGCACCAGGCGCAGACCCTGGCTAGTCAACGCGAGATCGAACGGGTGCAGGTAGATATTGGCGAGCAGGGGCGAGAGAGCGCCGCCCTGGGGCGTCCCCTGACCAAGGCCATCGCTGGCGCGTAGTACCATTTCACCAGCCGCCACGGCTCCGGCGGCGATAGCCCCCGCGATGAGCATGCGCTGGGCACCGAACCGGCGCAGGTGCGGCAGCGCCCGCCGGGCACCATCCATTGCGGGCTTGGCCAAGCTGATCGCCGTCCAGAGACCATTGGCCATCCCTGGGTACGCGGATGGCGAGGGAGCATAGGGCGAGGCGGAATCCCAACTCGCCGCCGCATACGGGTCGTTCAGCGGATCA
>CAIRFY010000413.1 GCA_903877945.1 uncultured Oscillochloris sp.
AATGCAAAATGCAAAATGCAAAATTGGCAATACCGAAAAAGTCACCCGGTCACATCGAGCGCCCGGCCCGTAAACGGGCGGGCTAGGCATACGACGCCGGGGCCTTCATGCCCCGGCGGGCGGCACCGTACAGGGCAAGTTTTGCGGTCTTGCCAAAATTGGCTCTTGCGCACTTTTGGTGATTCAGGCCGAAAAGCGGTTCCAATACAAAAATCGGCAGTGACCGGATGGCGTCAGAAAGCCATCCCAGCGCAACTCAGCCAGCAGCATCACCAAAAGTGCGCAAGAGCCGCAAAATTTTGCATTTTGCATTTTGCATTTTGCATTTTGCCTTTAACCCCTTACCCCGTATTCTTCAGCCCGGCGGCGATGCCGTTGATCGACATCAGCACAGTTGTCTCTAGTTGCTCTTGATCAGCGTGCGAATCATCGCGCAGGCGGCGCAGCAACTCCAGTTGGATGTAGCTTAGCGGATCCACGTAGGGGTTGCGCTGCTGGATGGCTCGCTGGAGTACCGGCTCGGCGTCGAGAATCTCGCTGATCTCGGCCACGGCGCAGATCATGCGTGTGGTGCGCAGGAACTCGGCCTCAATCAGAGCAAAGACCCGCCCGGCCAGAGCCTGATCTTCCACCAAATCAGCGTACTGGCGGGCGATGCCCATATCGGCCTTGGCCATAATCATCTGGGCGTTGTCGAGCAGGGTGGTGAAGAAGGGCCACTGGCGGTACATGGTGCGGAGCAATTGCAGATGGGTGATGGTAGATGGGTGATGGTGCCCATCGGGTGCGACCGCCATCTGCACTTCTGCGCCGACAAAGTCGGCCAGCGCCGAGCCGAGTCCAAACCAGCCGGGGATGGTATGGCGGTTCTGCATCCAACTGAAGACCCAAGGGATGGCGCGCAGATCCTCAATGCGGGCGCTGTTGCGGCGGCTGGCCGGGCGCGATCCGATGCGTAGCCGACTGATCTCGGCAATCGGGGTGGCCTCGCGAAAGTAAGCAAGAAACTCGGGGTTGTCGTAGACCGTGGCGCGGTAGGCGGCCCGTGCGGTGGTGGCGATCTGCTCCATCGCCGCGATCCAGGTCGGCTCGGGGGGTCTGACCGTCTCGGGGAAACCAGCGCGCAGCACGGCGTTCATCACCTGCTCCAGATGGCGGTGCGCGGTGCGCGGGTCGAGGTAGCGGTCAGAGATCACCTCGCCCTGGTCGGTCATCTTGATCTGGCCGTTGAGCGTGCCGGGGGGCTGGGCCAGGATGGCCTGGCCAGCCGGGCCGCCGCCACGACCGACAGCCCCGCCACGACCGTGGAAGAGGCGCAGGCGCAAGCCGTGGCGCTCGGCCAGCGCGTCGAGCGTTACCTGGGCCTGGTAGAGCGCCCAGTTTGCCGAGGCGAATCCACCCTCTTTGTTGCTGTCCGAGTAGCCGAGCATAATCTCCTGCACATCACCGCGCAGGCGCAGGTGTTCGCGGTAGATCGGCAGGGCCAAACACGTCTCCATCAGCAGCGGCGCGTGTACTAGATCGTCGCCGGTCTCAAACAGGGGCACCACGTTCAGCAAGCTGAAGCGGCCCGGCTCGTAGAGGCCCACCTCGCGGCAGAGCAGCAACACAGCCAGGATGTCGCTGACGCTCGTTGTGGTACTGATGATGTAGTTCTCGATCAACTGCGGGTCGATCTGCTCCAGCAGAGCGGCCACCACGCGGAAGGTCTGGATGGTCTCGGCCGTCTCGGGGCTGTAGTTCGAGAGCCGGGTTTCGGAGAGCGGGCGCGGGCTGGCGATCTCGGCGCTGAGCAGGCTGATCTTGTCCTGCTCGCTCAGGTCGGCGTAACTGGCGCAGACCCCGGCGACCGCGAGTAGCTCGCTCAGCGCGCTGAGGTGGCGACCGCTGTGCTGGCGAATATCGAGGGTGGCCGTGTTCAGGCGGAAGATCGCCACCTTGGCGATCATATCGCGCAGTACCCCGTCGGCTACCAGCGCACCGCCATTAGCAGTCAGGCTCGCCTGCATCAGACGCAGGTCGGCCAGCAGTTCCCCACTATGAAAGTAGACATCGGGCTGCGGAATGGGCGGCGGATCCTGGCCCCAGTGCAGATCCGTATTCAGGGTATGCTGAAGGGTGCGCTCTAGGCGGGCGCGGATCAGCTCGGTAAGACGGCGGTAGGGCTCGCAGATGTGGTGCGGGCTGATCGCGCCGGCGGTGTCGGGGAACAGCTCGCTGTAATGGGCGATCCGCTCCATCAACTCGGAACTCACGACCACTTGCTGAAGGGACTGGCTGAGGTCGGTGTGGAGTCCGGCCATACTGGCGATCATGTGACGGAGCATCCCAGCGCGCATCATCCGCACGGTGGCCACCGTCACTTCCGGGGTGACAAAGGGGTTGCCGTCGCGGTCGCCGCCCATCCAGCTACCAAAGCGGATCACCGGCGGGAGTCGCCACTGGTAGTCGGGGTAGTACTCCGCCAGCGCGGTGCCCAACTCGCGGTCGATCTTCGGCAGCAGATCCCAGAGTACGCGCTGGAAGTAGTAGATCCCGTTCTCCACTTCATCGAGTACCGAGGGCTTCTCAATGCGGACATCGTCGCTCTGCCAGAGGCCAACGATCTCGCGCTCGATCTGGCTGGTCGCGACGATATACTCGTGAGGCAGCAGCGAGGTAGTCCGCATCGTCAGATCGATCAAGGTATCGAAGATCCGGCGCAGCTTGTTGAGAGTAGTGCGGCGCTTTGACTCGGTGGGATGCGCGGTCAGCACCGGCATGATCAGGGCGTGGTCGAGCCATGCCTGGATAGACTCGGCGGCCACGCCGTGGCCGCGCAGCGCGGCCACCGCATCGGCAATGCCTTCGGCGCGGGGCGCGGGGTAGCGCTGGCGGTCGCGGACGCTGAGCACCCGCAGACGCTCGACGCCCTCGGCCAAGTTGACCAGCCCAAAATAGAGCGTGAACGTCTTGACCAGGCCGTGCAACTCGTCTAGGGAGCGATCTGCGATCATTGCGGTGAGCTGAGCGACCAGATCATCCGAGGGGCTGGTGCGCAGATCCTTCGCGATGCGGCGCACCTCTTCCGTAAGGGCCAGGGCGGCGGCACCGCTCTGGTCGCTCATTACACGACTGAGGGCGCTGATCAGGGCGCGGATGTTGGTCGAGAGCGGGTCGCGATCAATCGTCATAGATTACTCTCCGCCCTCGGCGACAAGGCCCTCCAGATGGGCGGCGTCGTTTAATCGCACCAGACGCCAGCCGTGGCTGCTGTAGCGCAGCTCGGTGAGGGAGCCGTTGTCGAGCCACATTTTGCCGAAGTTGGCCAGATCAAGCCCGATCACGTGGCAGAGCAGGGCGCGGATGGTGCCGCCGTGGGAGACAGCCACGACCACATCGCCGTGCTGGTGAGCCTCGTAGATGCGGCGCAGGGCGACGAGGGCGCGGGCCTGAAGCTGGGCATAGCTCTCGCCGCCCAGCCGCACCGTGCGGGCCGGGTCACGCTCATACTCGGCCATATGATCGGGGAAGCGCCGGTAGAGCTGCTCGGGGGTGAGACCCTCCCACTGGCCCACATCGATCTCGCGTAGCTCGGGGATGGGCTGCGGCGCAATGCCGATCATGTCGGAGATCGCGGCGGCGGTTTCCGCAGCGCGGACGGTATCGCTCGTGTAGAGGGCGGCCACGCGAAGCCGGGCCAGCCGCTCGGCGGTGAGCCGAGCCTGTGCATGCCCACGTTCGTTCAGAGGCACGTTAGCCTGCCCCTGGTATTGCAGAGTCACATTCCACGGTGTTTCGCCGTGGCGCACAAGAATGAGTTGCATGATTCTCTTGGTGGTGATTTAGTGTAATGGTCGGGGCGGCACTGCCAGGATCAATTATAGGCTCGATCTGGAGATCGTGCGAATTCGG
>CAIRFY010000414.1 GCA_903877945.1 uncultured Oscillochloris sp.
CAGAATGTGATCTACTCCCCTCTCCCTAGGGAGAGGGGCAGGGGGTGAGGGCTTCATAGAACTGTAAAGTAAGATTGCCAATCCTGAAACCATGTCTAAGGCATGTTTCAATCTAGCTTGACAGTTCAGCGATGAAACGATGACGCGGTGAGGCGTTCCGTATCGCCTCATCGCCTCATCGCCTCATCGCTGAACTGTCAAGCTGAATGTACCCATTTTGAAACATGCCTAAAACCGAAATTGCGCCAATGAGCATGATCATCGCCGAGGGTCTGAGCAAACAGTTCTCACGCGAGTCGCGCCCTGCGGTCGATGGGGTCAGCTTCGCGGTGGAGCCTGGAGAACTTGTTGTACTCCTCGGGCCGTCGGGTTGCGGAAAGACGACCCTGCTCAAAATGCTCAACCGGCTATATGAGCCGACCAGCGGCACGCTCATGATCGATGGCGTCGATGCACATAGCCTGCCCGTCATCCAGTTGCGCCGGCGTATCGGCTACGCCATCCAGCAGACAGGACTCTTCCCGCACTTGCGGGTCGAACATAATATCGCGGTGGTGCCTCGCTTGCTTGGCTGGGAGCGCCCACGGATCGAGGCGCGCATTGATGAGTTGCTCGATCTGGTAGGGCTGCCGTGCGATTTTCGGCGACGTTACCCACACCAACTCTCGGGTGGCCAGCAGCAGCGCGTTGGCCTGGCCCGTGCGCTCGCGGCCAACCCGGCGATCTTGCTGATGGACGAGCCCTTCGGTGCCCTCGACGCGATCACTCGCGCCCGCCTCCAGGATGAACTGCTGCGCATCCAGCGCAAGCTGCATACGACCATCCTTTTCGTTACCCACGATATTGAAGAAGCTCTGCGCCTCGCTGACCGGATCATGGTGATGAACCAGGGGCGGATGGTGCAATTTGATACGCCTCTGGCGATCCTGACCCAGCCAAGCGACCGTTTCGTCGAGCAACTCACTGGTGCGCGTGATGTGCTGCGCCACCTAAGCCTGCTGACAGTCGCCGCCGCCCTTGGGCGCGAACGTCCAACCGCCGCCCCTGTGTGTGAGGTCGCAGACCTGCCATCACTCCGTCCCCAAGACGATCTACGCTTCGCACTGACCCAGTTGCTGGGTTCTGGGGAGGCGAGCTTGCCCGTGATAGACGCTGATCGCGAGGTCGGCAGGCTCACGCTCGCGGATCTACGTGCCATGCTTCCGCGCACCTTCGCCGGGTTAGAGGAACCCACCCCCACGTCGGGAGTGTGACCGAAAACAACGATGGGCTACCTGATCAATAACTGGGCCTACGTTGGAACGCTCCTGCTGCAGCATCTCTGGCTCACCAGTTCGGCCATCGCCATCGCAATGATCATCGCGCTGCCGGTTGGCGTGCTGCTGGCCCGCGTCGCATGGCTGCGCGGGCCAGTGCTGGGCGTCCTCGGGGTACTCTACACCATCCCTAGCCTCTCGCTGCTCGTGCTGCTGATCCCCGTGCTACGGCTGGGCTACTGGCCCGCTGTGGTGACGCTGGTGATCTACGCTCAGATCATCCTTGTACGCAACATTGTGGTTGGGTTGATCAGCATCGATCCTGCGGTGATCGAGGCGGCCCGTGGGATGGGCATGAGCGGCTGGCAGCGCCTGGCACAGGTGGAGTTGCCGTTGGCGTTGCCGCTGATACTGGCGGGCCTGCGTATCGCGACACTCTCAACGATTGGGATCGCCACCGTTGCGGCGTTCGTCAACGCGGGCGGGTTGGGGATGCTGCTTTTTGACGGCATACGCACGAGCAACCACGAGAAAATTGTTATTGGGGCTATCGCCGTATCGCTCCTGGCAATCGGGGCGAACGCGCTGCTGCACCGGGCCGAGCTGTGGGCACGATCAGGACTCTGAGCGGGAGAGGGGAAGTTAGACCCCGAAATTAATGTTTAAGCAGGTTCTTGTGATTATATTTTTCACGGAAAATACACTTTCTTTTTATATCTATTCGTAATTCAACGTACTATACTCCGAGTTGTAGTGGCTCGCTGTCTCTTCCTCGCTCACATCACACACAAGCGAAGCACGTCATCGTGTAGGCAAGGGGTCGCACCGCATCTGTGGGCTGCGTGTTCAACGCACAATACGGTGGGGGAAGCGTTCCTGATTCCGGTTATCCTGCAAGCGAAAGGTAGCAGTCGATGAAACAGCATTTTTCCGGTAGTGTGCGACGCATGACGTTCATACTCCTCATCACAATGATTGCGCTTATCACACACGTGGGGGCCAAGGTACCGTCCGTAACCCCCGCCCTTGCCGCCGCACGGACACAAGATATGGTCGAACTGACGACGCACGTCACGCAGAATGACGTCCCTCTCGGGACAGAGGTGGTGGTTCCCGTTGCTGGCCTGCCGAACGGGGCGACTGTTGCCGGTGTGCGAGTAAAGGCGACCCTTACCGCAGGTGCCGCTCAGAGTGTCACAGTGACGGCTCCTGGCACAATGCCAACTCAGATTAACCTTACTCCGGATCCGACGTTCGCAGCCACAAGTGTTGCGGTGACTCGTAGCGATATGACCGTCCATACCCTTGATGGGGCACTCGCTACAGGTGAGTGGCGCGTGATGATCGCACCGGCCACACCCGAGCAGAATGGACAGATGGCCGAACTCAGTATGACTATCACGTACGTGGCTGCCGTTAGTCTGCCGGAGATTCGGAGTGGTGGTATCGGTGCCACCCCGGCTGTCGCGAGTCTCCCCGCTCCTGTCTGGCAGATGTCGGGTGCTGCAGCGACATCTACTAACCCACCGAAGGCGGTGTCGTCAGGCCAGACGCAGCCGAACGCCGTAAATACCCTGCTGAGCGAAGGGTTTGAGGGTAGCTTCCCGCCCGCAACTGGTTGGACCATCCTTGACCTGAGCAACGACGGTAGCGAAGTCTACTGGAACGATGTGAGCCATGGATCCTTCAGTGGTTCGTGGTCTGCCTGGCCTGCAGGCGGCGGTGCGCAACGACTCAGTAGCCCACCTTATGCGAATAATATGAATACCTGGATGATTGCCGGGCCGTTCGACCTGAGCAATGCCAGTGATGCTCAGATCTCTTTTGCACTGTGGCGTGAGATTGAGGTCGGGTACGACTACGTCTTCTTCGGCACGTCGGGCGATGGTGTCAACTTCTCCGGGTACACCTGGGACGGCAGCGCCACCTGGAAGCAGCAGCAGATCGGCATGTCAGACCGGATTGGCGACAGCAGCGTCTGGATCGGCTGGAAGTTCGCTTCCGACGTCAGCAATACCATGAGCGGAGCATATATCGATGACATTCTGCTGACGGATACCCAGCAATCCTGCGGCCCCTACACCGCTGCCGCCCAGCAGCAGATCATCCCCGACGACGGCAGTTGGCTCAGCCTGCCGCTCACCGACATCCACGCCCCGGCGCAGGCTACCGTTACTGATGTGGCCGTGAAATACAACCTCGATCACCCCGACCCGAGCCAGCTTGAGGTGCGGCTGAGCCGTCCAGCAAGCGGCGTCAGCGTGGATCTGTGGAGTCATGGCACCGCGCTGGAACACACGAGCCTGGGCAATGCCGTTGGCCTGACCGCATTTAGTGGTGAACCAGCGCAAGGGGGCTGGCTGCTTCAGGTGCGCGATAGCGTACCCGGCGGGCAGGGCCAGGTGACGGCGGCATCGCTGCGCGCCACGTACTTGCCTGCACAGATGTCGGCACAGGTTGTGGGTGGCCCGATGGGGCGGATGAACACCCTGAGCCTCCCCGCAGGGGCTAAGCCCTCGGTTAGCTCTGACCGTGACCCCAGTAAAGCTCCATCTGTTGCGCCCCAGGCATCAACGAATGCATGGCAGACGATCATAAGCGAGGACTTCGAGAGTACATTCCCACCGAGCAGTGGCGCATGGCAGCTCTACGACTTTAGCAGCGACGGCTGCGAGTTTCTGTGGAATGACTCGGCAGCACGGCCCTACGCCGGTAGCTGGGCCGGTTGGCCGGCCAACGGCGGTGCGAACAGCCTTGACCCGAGTAGTTCCCGCTATGCGCCAAACATGGATAGCTGGATGGTCTACGGCCCGTTTGACCTGAGCGATGCCACCAATGCCGAAGTCGTCTTTGCTATGTGGCGTAATATCGAGACGACTTACGACTCGGTTTTTGTTGGTGCATCAGGCGACGGATCTTCCTTCTCTGGAACCACGTGGGATGGCAGTGCGGACTGGGCAAACACGACGGTTGACATCAGCAGCTTCGCCGGTGACTCCTCAGTGTGGGTCGCGTGGGTCTTCCGATCCGACGCGACGGTGAACTTGGAGGGGCCGTGGATTGACTCGATTGAGATCCACAAGTTCCTCTCGGCACCGCCGTCGATCAGCGTGAGTCCGGGCGCGTTGAGCGCGAGCCTGCGCCCTGGGGAGACGGTGCAGCAGACCCTGACGATCTCCAATACGGGTTCCGGGCCACTCAACTTTAACACGAACGTGGCCGGTACGGCGGGGGTACCTCAGCGCATCGCCTTCCCCGCACAGAAGATCGCCCCCAGTTTGCAAAATCGGATCGCGAGCGACCCCACGGGGCAGTCGGATATGTTGGTCTATCTGAGCGATCAGGCTGATCTAAGCCGGGCCTATACCATCTCTGACTGGGTAGCACGCGGTCGCTATGTCTACGACACGCTCTGGCAGACAGCGCAGCGCAGTCAGCCCGATCTGTTGAGCTACCTGGAGAGCCAGCGACAGGCGGGTGTGATCCAATCCTACCAGCCCTTCTATATCGTCAATGCGGTTATGGTGCGTGGGAGCAGCCGTTCGCTTACCGGGATTGCGGCTCGCGGCGATGTCGCCTATGTCGAGTCGACGAGTCTCTACGGCATCCCGCAGCCTACGATCACGCCTGATGGCGGAGTAGGCGTGAACGCCATTGAGTGGGGGATCAGCAAGATCCGCGCAGATCAGGTCTGGAACGACTTTGGGGTACGCGGTGCCGGTGTTGTCGTAGCAAACATCGACACGGGTGTTATGGGCACGCACCCAGCGCTGATCAATCAGTATCGCGGCACTACCACCGGCAGCAACGACTACAACTGGTATGATCCGACTGGCACCTTCCCCAACGCCCCAGACGACAATAACGGCCACGGCACCCACACGATGGGCACGATGGTCGGCCTGGATACGGCCAGCGGCGATCAGATCGGCGTAGCTCCCCAAGCAACGTGGATCGCTGCGAAGGGTTGTTCAACCGACAGTTGTGACTCTGCCAGTTTGCTCGCTGCGGCCCAGTGGGTGCTGGCACCTTTCCCAATTGGTGGTACATCAGCGGCGGGCGATGCGAGCAAGCGTCCAAATATCGTCAACAACTCGTGGGGCGGTGGCAATAACGATCTCTGGTACCAGGCCAGCGTTAATGCATGGCGTGCGGCGTCGATCTTCCCGGCCTTCTCTGCCGGAAATTCCGGACCGGATGCTGGCTCCGTCGGTTCGCCCGGCGATTATGCGGAAAGCTTCGCTGCCGGGGCCACCGACAGCACGGATACCATCGCCAATTTCAGTTCGCGCGGCCCCTCGCAGGCGACAAACGAGATCAAGCCTGATGTGAGCGCCCCAGGTGCCTCGATCCGATCTTCAATCAATACCGGCGGCTACGGCGTCTACAGCGGCACATCAATGGCCAGCCCACATGTCGCTGGGTGCACGGCACTCATCCTCTCTGCTGCGCCAAACACGAGCGTAAGCGCAATCGAGAGCCTGCTTACCAACACCGCCGTTGATCTTGGCTCGACCGGTGCCGACTTCGACTACGGCTATGGCCGGATCGACTGCTACAACGCGGTATCCGCCGTCAGATCGGGCATCTCTTGGCTGAGCGCCAACCCGACGAGCGGCAGTGTTCTCCCAGGTCAGAGTACCACCATCACGGCTACGTTCGATGCGAGCGGGCTGGCGGCGGGTACCCACAACGGCCAGTTGGTGATTGCCAGCAATGACACGGCCCACTCTCCGCTCATCGTTCCGGCAACCCTGGCGGTGCAGTCGGGCAGCACCCTGAGCATCCCGAGCAATATCGTCGGCCACGTTGGCGCAACGGTCGATGTGCCGATCATGCTCAATTCCAACGGATTTCATCTCGCCGCCGCAACCATGTCGGTTGATTACGACCAGACATGTCTCACCTTCGATGGGGCTGACAGCAATGGCGACGGCACCCCCGACGCGGCTACCTTCCATACATCGTCGGCGTTCTCCCATCTCGTCAGCTTTGATCCTGCAAACACCGGCGGCGAGATTAACATCTCAATCGTAGACATGAGCTTGCCTTTCTCTGAGATGAGCGACGGGCTGCTAGTGACACTCCAGTTGGGCGTTCGCCCCACGTGCCAGCCCGGTGCCAACAGTGTGATCATTGCCCCGGTCGGCTTCTCCAGCAGCACACCAGCATCATTTGGTGACACCAATGGTGGTAGCGTGGCTGGTATCACCATACCGGGTTCGATTGAGGTTCAGGGCGGACGCTCCGGTGACTGTAACGGCGATATCCAGATCGACTCGAGCGACATCATTGCCGTTATTTTGGAGATCTTCGACGGCGACGGCACGAGTCCTACCAGCGCCGCCGATGGGAGTTTCCCTGGCAACGGGCCGGGCTGCGACGCGAATAGCAGCGGTGTTATCGAGGCTGGTGATATTACGTCGATCATCCGGCTCGTCTCTGTGGGCAATGGTGGCCCGATCTCCGCTGGTACCCCCCGTGATATAGGTGGCCCGAGCTTGAGCATCCCATCACAGGCAAACGCACTGCCGAGTAGCACTGTGACGCTGCCGGTGCTGCTGAACACGAACGCTTATACGAGCAGTATCGGGGCACTGAACTTTAGCATCAACTATGATGAAACCCTGCTCACGCTTGACCCCACCGATGCCAATAGCGACGGCGTTCCCGATGCGATCAGCCTGAATATGCCCACCGGCTTTACCGCATCGGTGAGTTTCACCCCGGCCAACACAAGTAAAGAGTTGACGGTGGTGATCTCGCCGCCTCTGATGATCCCTGTCCCGGCACTCAGCGACCGTACCCTCCTAGACATCACCTTCTCCACTGGTGGTCAGCCAAACCGCGATGTCACTGCGAATGTGGCCTTCACCAACGCTTCGTTTGGTAGTGTGCTGGGCCAGAGCATCGCTGGGACGGCACGCGATGGATCGGTGCTGATTACGAGCAATCCGCTGACGCCCACCGCGACGCTGACGCCCACCGCGACGCTGACGCCCACCGCGACCGCGACGCCCACCGCGTCCGCGACGCCCACCGCGACCGCGACGCCCACCGCGACGCTGACGCCCACCGCGACGCTGACGCCCACCGCAACCGCGACGCCCACCGCAACCGCGACGCCCACCGCGACCGCGACGCCCACCGCGACCGCGACGCTCACCGCGACCGCGACGCCCACCGCGTCCGCGACGCCCACCGCGACCGCGACGCTCACCGCGACCGCGACGCCCACCGCGACCGCGACGCCCACCGCGACCGTGCCAACGGCCACGAGTACAACCACCGTGCCGACGGCCACGAGTACGATGCCGACGGCTACCAGTACGCTCACCGGCACGGTGCCGACGGCTACCGCGACTGCGACGCTGACGCCGACCGGCACCATGCCGACGGCCACGAGTACGCTCACCGCGACGCTGACGCCCGCCGCGACGCTGACGCCCACCGGCACGGTGCCGACGCCCACCGGCACGGTGCCGACGGCTACCAGTACGCTCACCGGCACGGTGCCGACGGCCACGAGTACGCCCACCGCGACGCTGACGCCCGCCGCGACGCTGACGCCCACCAGCATGGTGCCGACGCCCACCGGCACGGTGCCGACGCCAGTGCCGACGGTCGTTGATGTACACGTCAGTCAGGAATACCAGTTGAAGGGCGTGGATCTGACCTTAACGATCACGATGACGAACAACGGCCCCGACGACCTCGTGGGAGCCGTTATAGAGGACGTCCTGCCTGACCCCGCGCCTGGCACCACCTGGACGTGGACCTGTACCGCAACTGGCGGCGCAGACTGCGGTACGTCCCTGACAAACATCGCGAATCAGGTCAGTGGTGTAGGAGCCTCGACCCAGACCATCACCGGGACGGGCAACATCAAGCAGCAGATCGGCCACCTCCCGGTGGACGGGTTGGTGATCTTCACAGCAACGGGCACCCTGAACAATGACCATCAGTGGAGCAATACGCCCATGCTTGCCCTGCCATCCGGGGTGTCCAATAAGTCTGGCGTGGTGCCCTTTGTCCCGTCAGTTGGGCGATTCCAAGTGATGCTCCCGTTCATCCGACGGTAGCGAAGGTACGCCTATAGCAATCCTAAACTGGTTGTGAATAAGGAGTCGAGCCTTTAGGCGGCCTTATCCGGCTAAAGTCTCGACTCCACACAACAACCCCAAGAGGATTGCTATAGTACGATAACGGGACTTTCTTGACTTATAGCCACAGAAAGCCACAGAAGCACACAGAAAATTTACTTTTCTGTGTGCTTCTGTGGCAAAATCTCGTTATAGTACTGAGACAAGGTTTCAGGTTCGCAGTTTCAGGTTTCAGGTCGAGCGCACCAGGATGCCAAATTTCGGCCTGAGACAAGGTTCGCAGATACTTTACAGTTCTACCCCCCCCCTAGCCCCCCCGCACGCGGGGGGGAACAATGCATTGATTCCCCCCCGCTTGCGGCATATCTTTACCCAGAACGTTTATGCTGTCTCGATGGAGA
>CAIRFY010000415.1 GCA_903877945.1 uncultured Oscillochloris sp.
CCACCAGATTCCCGACTCGTCCTAGGAATGCTGGCCCTGGCTCGCTGCCAAACATCCCGGCGGCGATGAGATCGCTGGTGCGGTGAACCTCGGCCCGCCCGGTGAGGAGTTGGGAGAGACTGGCGTGGATCTCGTCCAGGCGCTCGTCACGGATATAGAGGAACATATCGCGCCGTGATCCTGCCGGTATCAGGGGTTTGCCTGCGGCGCTGGTGCGCGTGGCCGGCACGAGGTCTGGCAGCAGACGATTGAGATAGATCGTCGTCTTCGGATCCACAGTGATCTGGCCGTGGTCGGCGATCAGCAGCAGGGCGATCTCGCTGTGATGCGCCTGGAGGGCCGGGTGGAGCAGACGGTCGAGGGCCGTCAGAGCCAGATCGATCTCAGCTTCCACATAGGGGCTGTCGGGGCCGTGGGTATGCGAGATCGAGTCAATCATGTCGAAATAGAGGTAGTAGTAGGCCGAGCCAGAACGGGACTTCAATCGCTGAGCCAGGCCCGTCAGAGCCTCGGGCATCGTGCGGAAGGACACCATTTCGACACCCGTGAAGACCGTGCGCGAGTACGAGGAATTCGCGTAGTCGCGGTGCTGGAAGATCGTCGTCCGCACCTTGGAGTCTGCCAGACGCTGGTAGAGCGGGCTTTTGGGAAAGAGATCTTTTGGGTTGACCCCAGCGGATGCCAGCGTTTCGCGGCCACGGTCGCCAGCGTATGAAAAGAGCAACGGCGCGATGATCGCGTCAAGCTGCGGCTCATAATAGAACCACTCAAACACCCCGCTGGTGGCTGGTGAGAGCCCGGTGTTCAGCGTGGTCACGTGCGCGGCGGTGGTTGAGGGGAACATCGTCGTGAGCGGCGACACCACGCCAGACTCCAGAAAGCGGCGCAGGAAGGGATAACGCTCAGCCCGTGGGGCGAAAAATCGCCAGCCAAAGGCGTCAAGAAAGATCAAAACCACCGTCTCGCAACGGTCAGGTAGACCAGCGAGGGCGGCGGGGGGCAGACCGGGCGTGACCGCGCCGGTGAGCATTGCCTCGATAGTATGGGGGACGCGGGCAAAGCAGTAGCTCTCGTAGAGTGGGCGGACAAAGCGCTCGCCGAAGCGTGCGGCGGCGACCGCGTCCACAGCCTCCCGGTTAATCATTCGACCTCGTTGCTACCTGCCAGGGCAGGGTGCGCCCGGCGCAGAATGGCACCACATCGCCGTAGCGAGCCGGGACGGCCCAGGGCTTACGGGCGAGGGTGATCGTCGTTGTGGGCGGAGTAATTCCGTAAATCCGGCGGGCGTTATCGGAGATGAACGGCTGGAGGTTTGGCAGAGCGTCGTGAGATTCAAACAACTCGACAAGCAGCGGCAGGATCACCGGCGCAGTGAAGACACCCGCAGCGCAGCCCGCAGCCTCTTTGCGGTCAACCGGGTGAGGGGCCGAGTCGCTGCCGAACATCAGCTTGGGGTGGGCACGTAAGGCGGCAGACAGCAGGGCTGCACGATCCTCGGGACGTTTAGCGATTGGCTTGCAGAAGAGGTGCGGCTGGAGCAGGCCACCCGCGACATCATCCAGCGTGATCAACAGATGGTGCAGCGTAACCGTGGCGTACAGGTTGGGGTGATCATCAAGCAGACTCACCGCCGCCGCCGTGGTGATATGCTCCATCACAATCGTGAGCGCGGGGAAGCGGCGGGCCAGCCGATCATAGACCGGCAGGAACTCAGCCTCGCGGTCGAGGATAAAACCGTGGCTCTCGCCGTGAACCAGCAACGGGATGCCCAGGCGCTCCATCGCCGCCAGGGTCGGCTCGGCGGCCTCCAGGTCACGCACGCCGCCATCGCTATTCGTCGTCACCCCCTCGGGGTAGAGCTTCACCCCGATGATCTGGGCGCGGGCTGCGGTGAGCGTCGCCTCATCGTAGGGCCGAAAGAAGAGGGTGAAGTACGGGGCAAACGCATAGCTATCGCACGCCGAGCGCACCGCCGCGCCATACGACTCCAGGCGCTCCAGGCTATCAACCGGCGGCACTAGGTTTGGCATCACCACCGCACCGGCGAAGTCGCGGGCGCTCACGGGCGCAACCAACTCAAGCATCGCCCCTTCACGCAGGTGCAGGTGCATATCAAGGGGCGAACTGATCTGAAACTCCATGTCACCTCCGTCAAACATCGCTCGCCATCCTGGCTCCGCATCGCCGTGGGGCTAAAGCCAATACTGTTCGAATAAGGGATCTGCCGCCGCTTAGCCCTCACCCCCCAGCCCCCTCTCCCTGAGCGGGAGAGGGGGAGTCGGATGCGTCCTGGTGCGGAATCTCCCCTCTCCCCGTGAGGGAGAGGGGCAGGGGGTGAGGGCGGAGCGGCGGCAGATTCGTTATGTAAAAAAATATCAAGACTAAAGCCCTCGCCTCTTGGTCGCCGGGCGACCGGGTACCTGCGGACTTTGCATGAGACATGGCCTCCCCCTGCGCTGGCGCATTGTAGCACAGCGCACGTGTTGCTTCGATACGTCACGGCGCGACGTTCGCCATCCTGCACCATGTCAGTGGGACAGGGGCGTGTCGTCAACACTGATACGATTGCGCCCGGCATTTTTGGCGCGGTACAGCGCAAGATCCGCACGCTCAAGTAACATGTCCAGCGACTGGGGTTCGCCTGGATGATAGGCGGCAATACCAACACTGATTGTCATGGAAACCGGCACGTTGGCTAGCTCCACCGCCTGTACGGTCAGCGCCAGACGAACACGCTCCACCACATCATGCGCTTGTTTGCCAGTCGTCATCGGCAAGAGCAAGACAAACTCGTCGCCGCCAAACCGTGCGAACAGATCGATGGCGCGAATGTGCTGCTGGCAGATGCGGGTAAAGATCCTGAGCGCCTGATCGCCCCCGATATGACCATGCGTATCATTGATCTGCTTAAAATGATCAAGATCCATCAGCGCAAGAGAGAGCGGGTGTTGGAGCCGCGCCATACGTTTGATCTCGTGGGATGCCATCGCCAGAAAATGTCGTCGGTTCGTGACCCCGGTAAGCTCATCCGTGGTGGCCTGCTGCTGCAATGCTTCTTCGACGCGCTTGTTCTCAACAATATCCCAGGCGAAATCGGCGAGTGATGCGATGGTTTTGACATCCTCAGACGTGTAATCTGCCAGTTTGTTCCCCACACCCAAAACCGCAACGATCTGGCTGCCGCGCAGTACCGGCACTACGATTTCGCGCAGCAGTTGCGCACGTCCTGACAGCAAATCCCTATGATGAGGGAGTGCGGCATAGTCGTTATAAATGGTGGCGCTCCGCGTGCGAACGCACTCCGCCCAGACTCCGGCCTGATCCACGTAATGTCGGTTAGTCGCCTCGGCACTACACATGTTCTGCACCGTATTGGTAGACCAGCTTTGGAGCAGGAGTGTATTCTGATCCGGCTGAAGAAAATGGAAGAAGCCGATCTGACTGCCGGTGAGCGTCTCGGCCTCATCGAGCGTTGCCTGTAGGAGATCCTGAAGGGTACTCGTTCGGGCAAAGGTGATCAGCCGCAAACGCGCCGCCAGGATTGCCTCGGTACGTGTGCGCTCGATGATCTCTTGCTGAAGCTGCTGATTGGCTGTGGTTAATGCCAAGGTACGTTCTTCGACAAGCTCCGCGAGATGCTGGCGGTGTTGCCGTAGCTCCCGTTCCGATGCCAAGCGAGTAGCAGTGGTACCCACCAGTCCAGCCACTGCCAGATAGACGTTGAGCAACTCGTTGGAGATCGGTTCGGGCAGGTGATGTCCGATCAGCATCACCGCAATCACTTGGTTCTCGTGGGTGATGGGCAGAAACGCGAGGGAGAGCGGCACCGGGGTAAAAAAAAGCTGTGAGGTGAGAAAGCCGCTTTCCAGGGTTTCCGCAATCAATTCGTGAATGTCCGGCTCTGTGTCGCTCAATAGAGAATGTGTGAACCCAGGCGATGTGACGTCCGGCGAGAGGACGTTGGTGACGTACGACTCAGCCGAAACCCAATGCCGCACGATGATGGTATTGTCTGCGCTGCGCTCACCAAAGGCGCATATATCAACATTGAAAAAATTAATCAGCGATTTTCCAGCTTCAATCCATGCATCTTGCTGCACCGTCAGGCTTGTGAGGTACTGAGCTAAGGTGATAATTTGGGCATATCTTTTGCTGTCCCATAGTGTCTTCATGGCTCATACCACGTGCATCGGCTGAAGATATAGGTTCTCTAAAAAGAGCACGTCAAAATCAGGATACTGTGAAAGATTGATAATTCTGGCCTGATTGCCAAGTTGCCTCATGCACTCCCGTAGTGCAGGCGATAGCAACGCTTCCTCACACCCGGCCAGGGCCGTGTTTCCGCACAGTTCCACCCGCGCAGATGGAACAGTGGGCAGGATGCCAACAGCTTGCGCGTTACGGATGTTCAGCGAGCGCCCAAATGCGCCGCCAACGCAGATCCGCTGGAGATCATCAGCCCGAAGTCCAGCCTGATCGAGCAATACCTGGATTCCCACCCCAATAGCGGCCTTGGCCCGCTGAAAGACATCAATATCCGTTCGTGGAACGCTGATCGATTGCTCGCCATGCACAATCGTGAAGCCCTGGCTCGGGATCATGGGAGCGAATTTACCGGTTGCTGTGAGCGTGCCTGATCGTATGAGGCAGGCGATCAGATCCACCAACCCGGAACCACAGATGCCGTATGACTGACCCCCGCCGATGATCGTGTATTCCATGCGGTCTGCCTGCATGGTCACCTGATAAATCGCCCCGGTCTCTGCCGGCATCCCGCAGCGGGTGCCGCTACCCTCAAAGGCCGGGCCACCTGCCGCCGAGGTAGTCCACAGAACCGCGCCATCCCAGAGCGCGATCTCGGAGTTCGTGCCAAAATCAATCAACAAACTACAGCCCTGACCTTCGGTTAGCCTGGTCGCGATCACTCCCGCCAGCAGATCGGAGCCTATAAAGCCAGCCAGTACCGGGGCGACATCAATCTGCGCCTGGGGATGAATGCCCCATGCCGTGACCCACGCGGCCGTGTCTCGCGGTGTACAGTCAATTGCCCGCGTCCAGTGGTTGGGCTGCATAAGCAACTCAAAATTCCGCCCCGACAGCAGTGCCAGCATCGCGGTGTTGCCTACCAGAGTCAGGCGCACCACGTGCTGAAGGTTAATCCCATCCCGAATGACCAGATCCCACAGGGCCTCGCAGATCGCATCAATGACGCTCTGGCTCAGTGCGTGCGCCTGCGCGGGGGATTCGGTCGCAGCCATCAGCCGTGTCACAACATCGGAGCCAACATTCGCCTGCGGATTCTGCCCGTGGCGACCGGCAACCCATGCGCCGGTAGCGAGGTTGTGTAGTGACAGGCTGATATGGGTTGTGCCGAGATCAATTGCTACACCATAGGGCGTAGCGACGTTGGGCGGCAGATCGCTCAGGGGAAATGGCAGATGCCGCTCGCTGCGCCGTCCACGCTCATGGGCCAGGCGTCTCCAGGTTGACGTTGGTGCTGGCGACAGAATTTCAATCTCCAGATCGTGTTCCGGCACCACCTGGCATGCAAGACGAGTTCTCAGCGCCAGACGATCATCGTCCAGAAAGATGCGCTCGTTTGGCTGTGGCACCCCCGCATCCCCGGCCACGATCCGCACCAGACAGAGCCCACACGCGCCCACGCCCCTACAGCCGGTACGCACCGGCATACCTACATCGTCTAAGATGCGGCTCAGGGATTGGCTTGGCACAAAGGCGAACTGCTGCATCTCACTGGCTGTGTGAATGGTCAATACGGGCACGGTTCACCTCGGCTGGCGCGTGGACAAAACCATCGCGGCGATGTTCTCCGGTTTCGACTCGGGCGGGATCTCGCAACCCGACGAGAGAATAAAGCCACCTCGGCTGGCGAACAACGTCAAAAGCCGGGACGACTCAGCGGCGATCTCGGCTGGCGTAGCGTCAACAAATGCAAGCGTCTTGATATTACCGTCGAGACATGTATGTGGGAGCGCGTGCATGGCCTGCTGCGGATCAACAGAGAAATCAATATTCGCCAACTCGACACCGGCTCGCGGGTAGAACGGCAAAATCGGCGCGGCCATGCCAGCCGTATGGAGCCAGTTGACCATCGAACCGGCCTGCTTAAACGCCGCAAAGACCCGCGTGAGGCGCGGCAGGGCAAACTCGCGGTAGAACGCGGGCGGAATAACGTCCGGCGATGATGACGGGTCGAAGACAATCGGCAGATGTGCGCCCGCCTCAAGCTGCGCCAGCCCAAAACGGATCGCAACCTCCGCCGCAAAGTCCAGCAGGTGGGCAAACCGTTCGGGCTGATCAATCGCCAGGTAAAGGGCGCGTTCGATGCCGAGCATCTGGGTGGCTAAGGTCATCGGCCCCATCACACAGCCCACCACAGGCACGTCTCGCCCTACTTCCTGGCGCAAGATGGACGCCGCTTTGAGAATCTCCGGCATACGCCCGGCCCGCCAGGGGTCAGGCACGTCCAAATCGTCCAGATTGACACCACCGGCCAACACATAGGATTGAACAAACGGGTACTGGTTGTCCCGATAGGTCAAGGTCGAGCCAATCGCCTCAGTTTCGACGCCGACATCCATCAGGGCGAACACCGCGTCGTAGCCATAGTACTCCAGGGCGTGGATCTGGCAGCGCGCCAACAATGCACCGTCCCTGACATAATCGCCCAACTTGACCCCCGCCAGGGTCGCAGCATGCCCAAAGACCTGGGCCATCACCGGCACTCGGTCTGGCGTGTGAAAACGTAGGGCGGCGGCAACTCGTTCCAGGCTGTTCATCTGCCATCTCCGGCGATGTCATCGAGATAGTGGAGCGCCTCAAACGCATTCTGGGCGATGTAATCAACGTGTAGGTTCTCGGCGGTCGCTTGTTTCAAGGCTGCGCCCCCGGCCACCACCTTGATATGACCCAACCCCCGTTCGGCCAACTGCTGCCGCACCCGGCGCACCTGGGGCATCACCGTGGTAAGCAGGCCACTGACCCCGACCGCCAACGGTGTCTCACGCTCGGCCATGTCAACCAGTCGATCCACAGGGCAATCTTTGCCGCAGTCAATCACTCGGTAGCTTGATGCGGTCAAGATCATCTTGAGGATGTTTTTACCCAGATCATGCACATCGCCCTCCAGGGTTGCGACCACAACGGTCGCCTTGGTGTGAGGCACCGGCATATCTGGTGGGTACAACTCCTTCATAATCCCCATGACGGCCCGCCCGCACAGCATGATCTCCAACAAATTGAATTGCTCGATAGTGCATTTGGCATCGAGTTGCGCCATCGCCACTTCCACCCCCTCGCTAAGGATCTGTCTGATCGCCACACCAGCCGCAAGCAGACGCTTGATCTCGCTGACTGACAGAGATCGATCTCCATCAAGCAATGCCTGTACCAGCACATTCATCATCGTGTCATGTGGTGGGCTGTCCATAGTGTTTTCATCTGCGCAGGCGGGCAATCGGCTACAGGCCCTCGCGATACGATGTCATTCGCCAGCAGTATCTTTGCAACAGCCCTGCGATGATCGGGTTTGGAGGGGACACAAAAACGTTCGGCATGCCAATGTATGTGCTGCCGATTATCAGCTATAGCAATCCTCTTGGGGTTGTTGTGTGGAGTCAAGGCTTTAGCCGGATAAGGCCGCCTAAAGGCTCGACTCCTTTTCATAACCAGTTTAGGATTGCTATAGGTCAGTTGAGACAATCTGGCGCAGGACGTCCCGGCTGGCGGACTGGTCGGCGGGTGGGCCAGCACCTCTCAGGTGCCGGCACGATGGAGGACGCGACAGATGCGTCACTTGCGGCCCCAGGCAGCCAGGCTTCCTCTTCCCTGTTCCCTACGGCATGGCTGATGCAAAGTCGTGGATCGCCGCTCAGCCCCCAGCCCCCTTCTCCCTGAGCGGGAGAGGGGGAGTCGGACGCATCCTGCTGCGGAATCTCCCCTCTCCCCGTGAGGGAGAGGGGCTGGGGGTGAGGGCCGGAGGGTGACTTTGCATCAGCCCTATTCCCTACGGTATATCACCATTAATTGTAGCACAGCGCGCGCTGTGCTATCATGCGCCCGAGCCTGCTGAGAAATGAAGGGGAGGCGCATGAGCGAGGAAAACGAGCGACCGCGACGGAGCGGGACGGCAGGGCCTACGGGTAACGAGAACGGTCGCGGAGATGCGCGGCGCACGGAACGGCTGAGCCCAGGCGGCGACGAGTGGAACCAGCGGGAGCCGGTAAACCCAGGCTGGCGCAGCGAGCGAACCACCGGCACGCGGGGGGTACGACGCGGACGGGGTGGGTTGCCCGCGTCACCTCAAGAATTTCAACTCTGGCTTCAGGATGGTGGCTGGCGCTACATCGCGGGCATCGCCGTCCTGCTGATCGTCTTGCTCATCGCCCTGCTGGCCTACGGTCGCAACGACCAGCGTAACGTCGGGCTTGGTATTGATGAGCAGAAGGCCCCAACCAGCGCCGTAGGTGGAAGGAACGCCCTGACGCCAATCAGTTCGTCGGCGATCATCACTCCCACTGCGACCCCCGCGCCGAGGTTCTTTATTGTCACCGGCACGGATGTCCAGGGACTTTTTCTGCGACCCAACCCATCCACCAGCGAACAGTCCATCGCCACGCTCCCCGACGGCACGCGGGTTGAGCAGATCAGCGTGGACTCCACGGCTGATGGTCGGACGTGGCGAAAGGTGCGGACAACCCAGATTCCGACTCAAGAGGGCTGGGTCGCAGCGGAGTTCCTGACGCCGGTGCCGTAGAGACAGAAGTAGGAGCGGCTCCCGAGCCGCCCCTACCTCTCTCCCCGTGTCACCCGCCGCCTCGGTTTCGGCCTCGGCGGGAGCGGGCTCAGCACAAGGTCAAGAACCTCCTCAATCTGGCTGACGAAGGTGAAGGTGAGTTTCTGGCGCACCGCCGACGAGATCTCGATGAGATCCCGCTGGTTCTTTTTTGGCAAGATCACCATACTCACCCCGGAGCGATAGGCTCCCAGAACCTTCTCCTTGACCCCGCCGATGGGCAACACCCGACCACGCAGGGTCATCTCGCCGGTCATCGCCACATCACGCCGCACGGCGCGACCCGTGAGGGCCGAGACGAGGGCGGTGGTAATCGTGATCCCAGCCGACGGCCCTTCCTTGGGAGTGGCACCCTCGGGCACATGGAGGTGGATGTCGATCTTCTCGAAGCGTCTGCCATCGATGCCGAGGTCGGCGGCGTGGGAGCGAATATAGGAGAGGGCGGCCTGGGCCGACTCCTGCATAATCTCTCCAAGCTGACCAGTGAGGGTCATCCCGCCCTTGCCGTCCATGAGCGAAACCTCAATCGGCATCGTGTCGCCGCCGTTGCCCGTGTAGACCATGCCGGTCGCCACGCCGATCTGATCATACTCCTCAGCGACACTAATCTCAAAGCGGGGCGGGCCGAGTAGACGCTCGACCGTGCGCGGCGTAATCATCTGCGGGTGCGGTCGGCCCTCGGCGACCCGGCGGGCCACCTTGCGACAGATCGCGCCGATCTCGCGCTCAAGGTTCCGCACCCCAGCCTCATAGGTGTAGCCACGGATAACCGCTTTGAGGGCCGGATCAGGGATGCGCAGACCCTTCGGCGCGAGGCCATTGGCTGCGAGTTGTTTGGGGATAAGGAAGCGGCGGGCGATCTGCAGCTTCTCCTCCTCCGTGTAGCCAGATAGCTCGATCACCTCCATACGGTCAAGGAGCGGGTCAGGAATATCCTCAGAGATATTTGCCGTGGCGATGAACAGCGTCTGGCTCAGGTCAAAGGGCATATCGAGATAATGATCGCTGAAGGCGTGGTTCTGCTCAGGGTCAAGCACCTCAAGCAACGCGGAAGACGGATCGCCACGAAAATCAGCACCGAGCTTATCAACCTCATCGAGCATAAACACCGGGTTCAGGGTGCCCGCCTCTTTCATGCGCTGGATGATCCGACCGGGCATCGCGCCGATATAGGTGCGGCGATGTCCACGGATCTCGGCCTCATCGTGGACTCCGCCAAGGGCGAGGCGCACAAAGCGGCGACCAAGCACCTCCGCGATACTCTGGCCAAGGCTGGTCTTCCCCACACCAGGCGGGCCAACAAAGCAGAGGATGGGCGACTTCTGCCCAGGGCCGACGAGCTGACGCACCGCGATAAACTCTAGGATACGCTCCTTCACCTTCGTCAGGCCAAAATGATTCTGGGCGAGGATCTTTGCGGCGACGCGCAGATCCGTGTGGTCATCGCTCAGAGCGGCCCAGGGCAAGCTCGCGATCCAATCGAGGTAAGAGCGGAGTACGGCATACTCGGGGGCCATCGGCGGCATCATCTCCAGGCGGACAAGCTCATCGTCGGCACGGGCGCGGGCGCGCTCAGTGAGACCTGCGGCGGTGAGGCGGGCGCGCAGATCGATCATCTCGCGGTGGGCCGGGTCGTCATGTCCAAGCTCACGCTGGATGATCTTCAGTTGCTCACGCAGGAACAGCTCGCGCTGGCTGCGGTCAACCTCCCTCTGAACCTGGCTCTGGATGCGATTCTCAAGCTCCAGCAGGTCAAGCTCCTGAGTGAGCAGAGCGACAACGCGATGCAGACGCTCCTCAGGATCAAGCGTCTCAAGGATCTGCTGGCGATGGGTGGTACCGATCGGCAGCGTGGACGCGATCATATCGGCAAGGCCACCCGGCGTATCAACATTCATCGCCGTAATGTAGGCATCATCAGGGAGCGTGCGTGAGAGCCGCACGACCTTCTCATAGAGCGAGAGGACAGCCCGCATCATCGCTTCGACGGCAATCGTCCGTTCCTCTTCAACGTAAAGGGGGATAGCGCGCACCCGCAGGAGGGGTTCCTCATCCACTGGCTCAATGACGCGCATCCGACGGCGGCCCGCAATCACCACCGAGGTGCTACCGTCGGGCATCTTGCGCACGCGCTGAATGGTGGCCTCAACGCCAATGCTGTAGAGGTCGCTGAACCGTGGGCTATCAAAGTCAAGTTCACGCTGAAGGATCGCAAGGACGATGCGGTCATCCGTAAGAGCCTGCTCGATTGCACGGCTGGAGACCGGGTCGGTGATGAAGACGGGGGCGAGCATATGCGGGAAAAGCACTGTATCGCTCAGGGGCAAGACAATCAGCACCCGGTCGGCAGTGTCACCATCGTAAAGCTGGCGCGTAGCCGTCGTAGGAAAGTTGAAGAGGATGGACGACTCCTCTAGCACAGCCAATCTCCCAAGGGGGCGTGTGCCCCACTGTACGAATAGGCGAAAATTATAGCATATCTGTGACGACCAAAAAGATTGATCCTCTGGCCCTCACCCCCTGCCCCTCTCTCTCACGGGTTTAGGGGCGGACAGAACATTTGAACGACAAGGCGATTCATCGCCTTGGAACGGGCTGGATCGCCCTCACCCCCTGCCCCTCTCCCTCACGGGGAGAGGGGAGTATATCCCTTTCTGATACGGAATACTCCCCCTCTCCCGTTCAGGGAGAGGGGGCTGGGGGGGTGAGGGCTGTCCGGCGATCACACGACTTTATATCAGCCCTACCTCCCGAGCCGCTCCAGCAGGGTGCAGTAGGCGCTCTGGCCCTTGCGGAAGCTGGCGAGGCGGAAGAACTCATTGGGCGAATGAATATCCTCGTCATCAAGGCCGAAGGCGAAGCTGGCGGTGTAGGCTCCCAGGTGGCGCTGAAACAGGCTGCACACCGGGATGGAGCCGCCGCTACGCACGTCGTAAGGTTCCTTGCCGTACAGTTCCACCAGCACCTCGCGCACCGCCGCATTGCCCGGCTCGTCCTCGGGCACGAGGTAGGGGTAGGCCCGGAAGGGCAGCGGAATAACGGAGACTGTCACCCCAGGCGGGGTATGGCTGGCCACGTGGGCTTGGAGCAGTTCCACGATCCGTGAGGGGTTCTGATCGACCACCAGTCGGCACGTGATCTTCGCGTGCGCCTCGCTGGGCAGCACCGTCTTGACCCCCTCGTTCTGGAAGCCGCCCCAGATCCCGTTGACCTCCAGCGTTGGCCGCGCCCAGGCCCGCTCACGCGGCGTGTAGCCCGCTTCGCCGAAGAGGGCCGGCACCTCCAGGGACTCAATCTCGGCGGACTCGTCGTAGGGCACACGGGCGATGCGCTCGCGATCCTGCTCGCTCAGAGCGACAACCTCATCGTAGAATCCGGCCACCGTCACCGTGCCGTCGGGGCCGTGCATCGACGCAATAAGCGTTGCCAGAGCGTGGATGGGGTTCTGCACCACCCCGCCGTACATGCCGGAGTGCAGGTCGGCACGGGCCGCCTTCACATCGATCTGCACGCCACAGCCGCCGCGCAGACCTACCAGAATGATCGGCTCCGTGGCGCTCCACTGGCCGCCATCCGAGCTGAGTACCATGTCGCAGGCCAACAGATCCGTGTACTTGGGAACGAATTCACCAAGCTGCGGGCTGCCGATCTCCTCCTGGCCCTCGAAGAAAAACTTCAGGTTGACGGGCAGCGCACCCGTCGCCTTGAGCAGCGCCTCGACGGCCAGGATCGGCACCAGCATATTGCCCTTGTCGTCGCTGGCCCCACGGGCGAACACCTTGTCGTCGTGGACATACGGCTCAAAGGGCGGCTTTGTCCAGAGGTCGAGCGGATCCACCGGCTGCACGTCGAAGTGGCCGTAGATCATCACCGTGGGCTTGCCAGGGGCGTGCAGCCAGTCGGCGTAGACGACGGGGTGCCCGCCGGTGGGCAGGATCTGCACGTGCTCCATCCCGGCAGCGGTCACACGGGTAGCCACCCACTCGGCGGCGCGCTGTACGTCGCCAGCGTTGGCCGAGATCGCCGAGATGCTCGGGATACTGAGAAATGCGAGCAGCTCATCGAGGAAGCGCGGCTGGTGTTGCTCAAGGTAGCTATTCCACGTTGGCATAATCTGTGCATTTCCTATACAATACGATTTCAGATTTCAGATTTTGGATTTCAGATTTTGGATTGGAGCCATGCGCGACAATCTACAATCTACAATCCAAAATCTGAAATGTTATTTCTGCGACCCAACTATTATACAGGAGTTCCCCTCATGGCCGAACCAGCTAACCCGACCACCACCGACAACCAGCGTGGTGCCGACATCGCCCGTCAGGCGGCGGTACTCGCTGCCCTCGCCGCCACCCTGACCGTCAACACGCTCGCCACCAAGCTGCCGCTGAACGGCCAGACCACCGGCGAGCTTTCGGCCCGCTTCCCGATCAAGATCACACCGCCGGGGTATGTGTTCGGTATCTGGGGCGTGATCTACAGCGGGCTGTTGGGTTATGGAATCTACCAGGCTCTGCCCGCCCAGCGCGAGAATCCGCGTCTGCGCCGGATAGCATGGCCCTTCGTCCTGAGCTGCGCGGCCAACATCGGCTGGATCTTTCTCTGGCACTACAACCGGCCTCGGCTCAGCCTTGGGGCGATTGTTGGCATGCTGCTGGCCCTGATCACGATCAATACCCGGCTAGGCAAGACACTTCAGGGACCGCTGGGCGAGAAGCTGCTGGCCAAGCTGCCCTTCAGCATCTACCTCAGTTGGGTGAGCCTGGCTACGCTGGTGAACATCACCGTGGTTCTGTACGACCTTGGCTGGGACGGGTTCGAGGCCAGTGAGGATGTCTGGACGGCGGCGCTGCTGAGCCTCGGCGCGGGCGCGGGCGTGGGCATGGGCGCAGTGCGCGGCGATGTGGCCTTCTCGCTGGTGCAGGCGTGGGCCTTCCGTGGGATCGCCGAGAAGCAGGCGGACAACGCGATCATCGCGCCCGTCGCCAAGGCGGCCACAGCGACGGCAGTTCTGAGCGCGGCGGCGGGGCTGTGGCGGTCTACGAAGTAGAGGTGGAATGCCGACGTGGGCCAGTTTCACTGGCCGATGTCGGCATTCCTAAAGCACACCTGGGAGATTAGAGCGAGCCCTGCATCAACTCGCCAGTCTGCGGTATCGTCAGAATACTGTTGAGTATCACCTGCGGCCCTGGCAGCAGGGCTGCCTGGAGTACCTGATCGAGGGTGTCCACCGGCACAAAGGTCAGTTCGGCGAACACCTCGCGTGGCAGATCATCGAGATCCGCCTCGTTGCGTCGTGGCAGGATGATCGTGCGGATACCGGCGCGGTGAGCGCCCAGAGCCTTCTCCTTGATCCCACCGATGGGCAGAACCCGTCCGCGCAGCGAGATCTCGCCGGTCATGGCGACATCATCACGCACCAAGCGCCCGGTGGCGGCGGAGGCCAGCGCGGTCGCCATCGTGATCCCCGCCGAAGGGCCATCCTTCGGCACCGCGCCCGCCGGGACGTGGATGTGTACCGCGTGACGGTCGAAGAATGTCGGATCGATTCCCAGGCTGCGCGAGCGCGAGCGCACGTAAGTGAGGGCCGTCTCGGCGCTCTCCCTCATCACATCGCCCAATTGACCGGTGATCTTCAGCTCCTTGTTGCCCTCCACCGCCACCGCCTCGATGAAGATAATATCGCCGCCTACAGGCGTCCAAACCATACCCGTAGCCACACCGGGCTGGTCAATCCGCTCCTTGGCCTCGTTGTAGAATCGCTGGCGACCCAAGGCGCCGCGCACAAAGTCGGCGTCTACGACGATAGGTGACACCGTGACGGACTGGCCGGGTGACAAGCTAACCGGGTATTCAGGTGGCTGGGCACCATGTCCGCTGGTCACCACGTCACCGTGTCCGCTTGTCCCCGTGTCACCGTGTCCGCTTGTCCCCGTGTCACTGACAGGTGTCCCCGTGTCCCCGTGTCCGCTTGTCCCCGTGTCACCGTGTCCGCTTGTCCCCGTGTCACCGTGTCCGCTTGTCCCCGTGTCACCGTGTCCGCTTGTCACCACGTCACCGTGCCAGCTTGTCACCGTGTCATTACCCTCAGCCAGCCGCTTCGTCACCTTCCGCAGCACCGCGCCGATATTCCGCTCTAAATTGCGCACGCCAGCCTCGCGGGTGTAGTCGCCAATGACCGTGCGCAGCGCCGCTTCCGTCACCTCAGCTTCGGCGGGACGCAGTCCATTAGCCCGCAACTGCCGGGGTACAAGATGACTCTGGGCGATCCGCACCTTCTCGTCCTCAATATAGCCCGACAACTCGATCACCTCCATGCGGTCACGCAAAGCCGGCGGCACCGTATCCCAGGTGTTAGCCGTAGCGATGAACAGCACCTGCGAAAGATCGAAGGGCAGGTTGAGATAATGATCGGTGAAGGTGTTATTCTGCTCAGGATCGAGTACCTCCAGCAGAGCGGAAGCCGGGTCGCCGCGATAGTCATTGCCGATCTTATCAACCTCATCGAGCAGAATGACCGGATCGGAGCTACCGGCGCGGCGGATCTCCTGAATAATTCGACCAGGTTGCGAGCCGATATAGGTACGGCGGAAACCGCGTAGCTCAGCCTCATCGCGCACACCGCCGAGGCTCATACGCACGAAATTACGACCCAGGGCGCGGGCAATGCTCTGGCCCAGGCTGGTCTTACCCACGCCGGGCGGGCCGACGAAGGCCAGGATTGGCTCACGTCCAGGGCGTCCGCTGTCCTCCTCAAGCGTGGCGCGGCGCTGACGCACGGCCAGGTATTCGAGCAGCCGCTCCTTGACCTGGCTCAGCCCGTAGTGATCCTCATCGAGAACCTGACGGGCGTAGGCGATGTCAACGGGCTTACCGGTGGGCGTGTTCCAGGGCAGTTCGGCCAGCAGCTCCAGGTAGGTGCGTACCATCTGGTACTCGGGCGAACTGGCGTTAATGCGCTGGAGCCGACTTAGCTCACGGTCAGCCTCCTTACGAACCACGTCCGAGAGGCGGGCGGCGGCCAGTTTCTCGCGCAGGTCGTCGAGCTCGGCCATCTCAGAATCGTCCTCACCCAACTCCTTCTGGATAGCGCGCATCTGCTGGCGCAGGTAGAACTCGCGCTGCTGCTTCGCCGCGCTCTCCTGCACCTCCTGGCGCAAGCGGGCCTGCACCTCAAGCACAGCAACCTGCTTGTGGTAAAAGTCGTGAACCTTAGTGAGCCGCGCCATCAAATCAAACGTCTCGATCAGATCCTGGCGCTCGGCGAAGGTGTAGTCCGGCGAGTAGCCGGTATTATCGGCGAGGTGGCCGGGATCCTCGATGGAGCGCACAAAATTACGCACCTCCTGCGTCACGCCAGGGCGCAGGTCGAGAACC
>CAIRFY010000416.1 GCA_903877945.1 uncultured Oscillochloris sp.
CAGCCCTCACCCCCTAGCCCCCTCTCCCCGAGCGGGAGAGGGGCAGGGGGTGAGGCTGACGTTGCAACACCCCCACCGGGAGGTTTAGCGCACCTAGCTTTTCTGCTATAATCGCTGCCAGCGTATGGTTTAACCGCACAGCAAGGTTCCCTATGGCAGCGCAGCGCATCGTGGTGGTCATGCCAGCCTACAACGCCGCTCGCACGCTCGAACAGACGTACCGCGACATTCCGCATGACATTATCGATCACATCATCCTGGTTGACGATGTCTCGCGTGATGAGACGGTGGAGATTGCCCGTCATCTGGGCATGGATGTGGTGACGCATATCCAGAATCGTGGCTACGGCGGCAACCAGAAAACCTGCTACATCGAGGCACTGCGGGACGGGGCCGATGTGGTGGTGATGCTGCACCCCGATTACCAGTACGACTCGACGCGCATCCCGGCGCTGATCGCGCCGATCCTGTCCGGCGAGTACGATATGATGCTGGGCTCGCGGCTGCTGCGCACGTCCGGCGAGCGCGGCAACCCGGCGCTGCGCGGCGGGATGCCGCCCTGGAAGTATGTGGCGAACCGTGTGCTGACGATCTGCGAGAACGCTGCCCTGGGCCTGCGGCTCTCGGAGTGCCACACTGGCTTTCGCGCCTATAACCGCCGTATGATCGAGACGGTGCCCTTCTTGCTGAACTCCGATGACTTTGTCTTCGACACGGAGATGATCGCTCAGGCGGTCCTCTATGGCTTCCGCATCGGCGAGATCGCGGTGCCGACCCGCTACTTCGCCGAGGCGTCGTCGGTGAACTTCCAACGCTCGGTTGTGTATGGTCTGGCTACGCTGGGCGTTCTCTTGCGAGTGATTCTGCACCGCAGTGGCCTGCGCCGCTTCCCCCAGTTCTCACGTCGCCTCGCCGATGTCCTCAGCCCGCACCATAGCGCCGCCATTCTTGGCGAGCGTAAGTGATCGATGTCTTCCCTCACACGTGTTCCAGGTCGTGAGCTGCGCAGGTTTGTCCTCTTTGCCTTTCTGCTACTGACGCTGCTTGCTCTGCTCATAACCGCCCTCGCGTCTGCGCCGCCGCTGCGGGTTGACGCGCGCGGATCTTCTGCCACACGCGTCTTGTGGGGATTCTATGCGCCCGAGTCGGGCCACGATGCGATCTTCCGTTGGAGTGGCCCCCATGCTCGTATGCTGCTCCACGGCGCATCCTCCGACGCCACCAAGCTCACGCTGCGGCTGAGCGGTGAGCGGTTGGTGGCCCAGGGCACTCCGCAGGTCAGCCTGTCGCACGGTACGACGCGCTTCGCCACATTTAATGTGGTGCCGGGCTGGCGACTCTATCACGTGCTGCTGCCGCCTGGCGCAGCCTCCTCCCTCACCGGGGTGGCACAGCGGATTGATCTGGTCAGCACCATGAGCCAGCCGGGGGCGAACGACACCGCCCGCGACTATCGACCGCTTGGCTTACCTCTTGACTGGGTACGCATTGCGCCGCTGAAGGAAGATCTGGCCGACGTGCTGGTTCGCAGCCTGCTGCTCTGCTGGGCGGTTGGGCTGGCCGCAGCCGGTGCCGCCTGGTTCGTGCGCCTGGTTTATCCACAGGCCGAACACCTTCCCACGTTTCTTGCTCCGGCCACTATTGCGGTTCTTGGCGTTGCCCTGGCTGGCTGGGCCTGGAGCGATCCCTACGGTCTGGCGTGGGCGCTTCCGCCAACACCCTGGGCGCTCGGTCTGTTGAGCTTACTACTCGGTATCGCTGCCCTGGCTCCCTGGCGCTGGGCGACGATTCGGGCGATGCCCGTCCCCAGCGGGCTGATCGCGGTCAGTGGCCTGGGGTTGCTGGCTGTGGGCCAGGGTCTATTGAATAGCCAGGTTCTTGTTGGCCCGGCGATTGCACTGGCTCTGGTCGGACTGTTCCTGCTGCTTGTCTCGCCCAGCGGCCTGGGCGCGGGACTCGGGGCACCGGCAGGGGACGTGAATCGGCGTCAGGCCACCATACTGCTCGGCATGATCGTCGCCCTCGCCCTCGGCCTGCGCCTCTACCACATCGATGGTCTGCCTTTTGGTCTCTGGCGCGACGAGGCCCGCCACGGGCTGGCCGCCCTTCGTATTAACGGCGATCCGCTCTACCGTCCGGTGTATATTGACGAGGGGCGGGTGAATATGCCCGCGCTCACGCTCTATTTCTTTGCCACGGCAATCAAGTTGCTCGGCGTCCATGTCTGGACGATGCGGCTGGTGACGGCGCTGGCCGGCACGCTGACGGTGCTGCCGCTCTACGCGCTCGCCGCCCGGCTGAGCGGTCGGCGGGTGATCGGCCTGCTGGCCGCGCTGCTGCTGGCCGCTTCGAGTTGGCATATCAGCATCAGCCGATTCTCGTTCCCCACGGTCTTTGACCCGCTCTTCAGCCTGAGCGGCTGGTGGCTGCTCGATGTCTGTTTGCGGCCACATGGGCCGCGCCGTCCGGTCGTGCGCGTCGGCACCGGCCTGCTCTCCGGCATCTGCATCGGTCTCGCCGTGCAGACCTACCACACCGGGCGGGTGGTGCCGCTGATTGGCGCGGGGCTGGCTCTGCTGATTCTACTCCAGGCTCCGCGTGCCTGGCGGGGCTGGCTGGCTGGCGCGTTGGCGATTGTCCTCGGCCTTGTGATCTCCGTCGCCCCGCTCGCCGCTTACGCCCTGAGTCAGCCCGCCGCCTTCAACAACCGGGTGAGCGACGTCTTTCTGCTGAGCCCGGACGCCCTGCGGGGTATCGCGCCACTGACCACCCTCGACGAGACTCTGCGGCGGCACCTGCTGATGTTCAACGTCCAGGGCGATCTGAATGGCCGCCACCACGCCCCTGGTCGTCCTATGCTCGATTATGTGACCGGCCTGCTGTTTCTGGCCGGGGCCGCCGCGCTGCTGCGCCGCCTGAGCGATTGGCGCAGCCTCTTTGTGCTGGGGGCGCTGGCAGTGAGCCTACTGCCTAGCGCACTGGCCGTCGATGCGCCGCACGCCATGCGCTCGTTTGGCGCGGCACCGCTGGCCTGCCTCATTGCGGCCCTGGGCGCAGTGGAACTGGCCCGCCTGCTCGGCAGCGTCGCTCCCAGGATCAGGCCACTTAGATTGGGCGTGCCGATCATCCTCGCCCTGGTTATCGTGCTGAACGCGAGGGTTTACTTTGCGCTCATGCCACCAAACCCTGCCGTCTTCCTGGGATTTTACGCGGTGCAGAGCCAGATGGGTGTGTATGTGGGCGACACGACGCAGGCGGGCAGGCGGATCTATGTGCCGCGTGATGTTGCAGAAAACGACACGTTCGCCTACCTCAGTTCCGGCCTGGGCATTGAGACATTTGACGGCGCAACCCCGTCGGCCCCACCGCAGCCGGGCGACCGCTTTCTGATTTCGGGCTACTTTATCGATCAGGAGCGTGCCGATCTGGCTCCGTTCCTCGGCCCAAACCCGCGCCCGCTGGCTGTGGGGCCAGATTTCCCTGATGGCCGTGGGCCGACGTTTCTGGTCTACGAGGTTCCCTGATATGGGTGCGGGCGACTCACGAGTCCTAGCCCTCACCCCCCAGCCCCCTCTCCCTGAGCGGGAGAGGGGGAGTCGGATGCGTCCTGGTGAGGAATCTCCCCTCTCCCCGTGAGGGAGAGGGGCAGGGGGTGAGGGCTGCCCGGCTGCAAAACTGTAAAGCTGACACAAACCTTGTCTACGGCGCGACCGTCAATCCGCCGAACTGCACGCCAACGGCGCGCTGGTCGGTCTGGCGCGAGTCCTCGGCGGCGGGCACCCATGCGTCGCTGGTCATGCGCAGCAGCAGGGTGCCGCCGGGGGCGGGCGGCAGGGCGGCGGGGTCGAGGCGCACCGCGTACTCGGTCGGCGTTGCGCTGACGGGCATACAGCCGAGTTCCACGGCGGTGGCCGACACTCCGGGCCAGACGCCGACCTCGGGTTGGGCCGAGATGCACACGGCGGCTGGGCCGATCTGATCGGGGCGTGTGCCGCCAGCCAGGGTCAGGCGCACCGTCTGCGCGGTGGCACCGGCGGGCCAAGCGAGGCGCAACTGCGCGTCACCGTTCGTCCATGCGTAGCTGCTGCCGTCGGCCCGCGCCTCAGGCCGGTAGAACCCCGTGACCTGGGCCACGAAGTCGTTGGGGGCCAGGGGGAGGGGCGCGGTGCCCAGTACGCCGGGAGTGGACGGCACCGCCCGGTAGATCTGGAAGGGCAGGTTGAGCTGTGCGACATTACGCGGCTTCTGGTTGGTGAGTTGCTCGAACTCGGGGATGTTAAGGGTGAAGCTGCCCGTCGGCTCCAGCCGATAGCCCGGCAGGGCGAATCCGGCCCCGCTGGCGCTGAGCATCACGTACACCTGGCGACCCCGCGCTTGCCAGTGGGCCACCTCAGCGGCTAGATCGGCGGCGTAGCTCCCTGGACGGCTGCTCTTCACGGTGAAGGCGTCTAGCCCATAGACGAAGCGCAGGGGAGTAACCACCAGGTCAGGCACATCGCGAGCGTCGGCGTAGATCGCGTCGCCGCCACGCAGCAGCAGCACGTCGCGACCGGGCGTGAACCTAGCTGCCAGCGCGCCCAACTGATCCAGCGCCCCGGCGTACTCCACGTGGCGGTAGATCGGCTGGTTGGTGATAACGAAGAAGGCGAGCTGCAACCCGGTGAGCCCCGCCGCAAGCGCTCGTCGGCCCCCGGTTCTCGCAGGGTTATTGCCAATTCGGTTGACTGCCGGACGACCCTCACCCCCCAGCCACCTCTCCCTGAGCGGGAGAGGGGGGGTGATCGCATCCTGATACGGAATCTCCCCTCTCCCCGTGAGGGAGAGGGGTAGGGGGTGAGGGGCCGAGGCTAACTTTGCAGGAGCCATGCCATTTCCCCGCCCCACAAGCGCAACCAGCGCATAGCCCATCCCCAGGCTGAAGGCCGGGTAGGCAATCGGCACAAAGCGGCGCAGGATGTAGATATAGGTCTGGTCGGATGTGCCGTAGGTCTGGCGGACGAAGAAGAAGGTGCCCACGAAGGCCACGGCCAGAAAGAGCCAGGAAGCGCGGTTGAGGCCGCGCCGCCACCAGAGGGCGTAGCCCACCACGCCGAGGATGATGCCAAGGGGCGAGAGATACCAGCCTACGCGCACCAAGTTCGCGAAGGGGATCGTCTCTTTGTTCTGAAGCGGTGCGGGCGCGGAGGTGAGCGTCGCCGGGTCGATCATCAGCCGCTGCCACCAGTTCATGGGCTTGAACTCGTTGTACCAGAGGATAACCGGCAGGTGAATGGGAGCGCCGATATAGCCCTGGAGCCGCAGCCAGTTGCCGGTCTGGTTGGAGAAGGGCCCTTGCCAGGGGCCGCGCTCGGCGGCTAGGCGCTCGCGCTGGGCCTGAGTGGCCGTCAGGTCGGGCTGGGCGAACCAGTAGGGGCCGGGCTGCATTACCACCCCGGCCATGGTATGCGCCTCGTCGGGGGTCAGTCGCCCGGAGCGCACATCGCCCGCTACTAGGGATGGGTCGCGGGTAAGCGGATCGTTCCAGCCGCTGCGCGTGTTGAAGAGTAGGTCAGCGTCGATAATGTTGGGCCGCACCAGATAGGCGTAGCTCGTGATCAGCAGTATCGCAACTGCGCCTATTCGCAGCAATTGGGTGCGGCGGCTGATCAATGTCATTTCAAAACGATACAGCAGACCTGCCTGTGCGCGTAACCAGAGCAGCCCGCCGAGTGTCGCCGCCAGAGCCAGCAACTCCAGCCAGATGCGCCAGCGGCTTGCGAGACCGCTGCCCTGTGCCGTCAGGTACACATTGCGCAACTCGGGCGTGAGGAAGGGCAGGCTGAGCAGCCCGAGCAGCGCATACTCGCGGATGCGGTCGTAGCCCGTATCAAAGAGGTACGCCTGCGCGATCACGGCCAGGTGCAGCCCAGCGTGCAGCAGCATCGCGCCCAAGCCGAGGGCCATCAGCGTCTGCGGGCGGTTCCAGCGTCGGCTCAGCCAGCAGTAGAGCAGGTAGCCCAGGACTGGCCCGAGCAGAAAGAAGTCGAGCCGGGCCAAGGCCACCTGCCCAATGGATACCCCCGCCATCAGCGGCACGAGCAGATGGGGGCGAGGCTGATCGGAGTCCGACTCCATTTTTGCAAAGAAATAGAGTCCGGCCCAGATCAGGAATTGCGATACGGTTTCAGCGGTGGAGTAGCGGGCAAACCAGACCTGGGCGCCGTTGAGGGCCAAGAAGAGGAAAGCCAACAGGCCGACCCACGGCCCGGCCAGGCGGCGCCCGAGCATGCCCACGCTCCACGCGCCCAGCACAGCCAGCAGGCCGGGAGCGAACAGGCCCAGATGCGGCCCGCCAACGACGGTCAGCAGCGCGATCCATGCCGGGAGCAGATGCAGACCCTGGGGCACCACCCGGCCCTGGTCGGCCTGGCCCTCGTAGACGAAGAAGCCAGCCATCCGCAGCCGCGTGGCGATGTAGCGGCTTTTGGGCTGGCTGATCAGAAAGTTGGAGAGAGCCTGCTTGGCTGGGCCTGCCACAGCCGGATCGGACGACTCCGCATCGCGACCGATCTCGGCCAGGAGCGGGTCGCTCTGCACCAGCGACCCGGTGCGGGCGATTGCCAGCCCGGTGTCCGCGTACACCCCGGCATCACGCACGCCGAGCAACACCTCGAAGGGCGACCCCGCGAGGAAGAGGGCGATCACGCCGATGATGGCAAAGCCGATAATCTCAGGGCGGGAGTTTTTGGCGGGAGGGCGTGTCTCCCCCCGAGTCCTGCCCATGAACAGCCCCACCACGCACACCACCAGGGTGATCGCCATGTGCAGCCAGAAGCTAAAGACACTCAACTCGGCCAGCAGCAGGGCCAGCCAGCCGCTCCAGAGCGCCGAGATCGCCACTCGCTCGTAATGGCGCTCCAGCAGGTCGGTGGGTGATGCGTTCAGCGCACGGCTCACCGCCCACCCAGGGAGGTAGAGCAGCGGCAGCGTGGCCAGCAGCGTAATAAGCATAGGTTGCATAGATGACGCTATTGTACCAGCAACGCAGCCAATGCCATGATCCGGGGCTGGTGTACGGTCGCTGAATGCCCCCGGCGGGCGACTGAAGTCGCCCCGGCGGAGCCTGCGGCTGGGCGTCGGCCTGCGCCGACGCCGGAACCGCCCGCGTAGGCGGGCGGCCAGCCGTAGGCTCCCGTGACGCGACTTCAACACCAAGCGTTTTAGTCGCCCGCCGGGGGTATTCTGGGGCTTTGCACCAGCCCTAAAAGATTGCGAAAATGAGATCTTAGTGCTATGGTATCCGTCAGTCATCCTGAGATACTGCCTGATGTGTTAAGCGTTCAGAGCTTGGAGATCTTTCTATGCACCGTCTGCTCCGTGCTACTGTCGGGTTAGCCCTGTTCGTCACGTTGACTCTGTCGTATCAGCCTGCGCGATCTGCCCCCAGCTATGCCCCCGGCGACTCGGCCTTTGGTGTTAATAGCCATGTTGCCTCGCGCTACGGGGTTTATGAGACCTTGAGTACACCGCTTGATGTCGTTAGCCAGAGCGCAACGGGGTGGGCGCGTGAGGATTTTCAGATCTCACGTATGCAGCCACAGCGCAACCAGTTTGACTGGAATTGGTCTGACCAGATGGTAACGGGCTTTGCGCAGCGCGGGGTCAATGTCCTGGGTATCATCAACGGGCCAACGCCCGCATGGGCTGCGGCGGGAGGGGTGGGTGGCGACTTCTTCCCGCCTGACCCCCAGG
Source organism: uncultured Oscillochloris sp. (assembly GCA_903877945.1). Taxonomy (GTDB): domain Bacteria; phylum Chloroflexota; class Chloroflexia; order Chloroflexales; family Chloroflexaceae; genus Oscillochloris. The sequence continues at coordinate 7,732 of CAIRFY010000416.1, forward strand.
CATTTGCCGAGTTTGCGCGTGCGGTTGTCACGCGCTACAAAGACCACGTCCATTATTGGCAGATCTGGAATGAGCCCGATAATGCCACGTACTGGCAACCTCAGCCCAACCCCGCCGCGTACGCCACGCTGCTGAAGACCGTTTCTGGCGCGATCAAGGCGGCTGATCCCCGCGCACAGGTGCTGTCTGCCGGGCTCGTCTCACCCGAGCCCGCCACGAGTTTCCTCCAGACCCTGGCCGATAATGGGGCGTGGGATTCCTTCGACATTATTGCGATTCACCCGTATACCGATCCGCGCAGTCCCGAAGACGGACAGATCGCATCGGCGGGTGTCGGCCAGGTGAAGGCGCTGGCGGCCCGGCTGGGCCAGAAACCGATCTGGGCCACGGAGTATGGCTGGTCTACCGCATCTGGCGACCGCAACGGTAATCAGGTGGGCGAGGATGTTCAGGCGAACTACCTGGTGCGTGGTGCCGCTATGCTGCGTGCGGCAGGCGTTGAACACGTCTTCTGGTATAACTTCAAAGATAACCACTCCGGCGATGGTCTGGGCCTGCTCCGCTATGGTGCCGGCAACACAGACTACGGTCAGCCAAAGCCATCCCTCTTAGCCTTTCGGACGCTCAACCAGCAACTTGTTGGCACAACCCCGGCCGGAATGCTCGATCTAGGGCAGCGTTCGACCGTCTTTGACTTTGAGGACTTTGGATCTTGGCGGCGCGGCAATGAGCCGAATGGCACCTTCACCCAGAGTAGCGCGCAGGCCCACGGCGGCAGCTTCTCCGGCCAGCTCAGCTATAATTTCCCGACAACCGGAAACGATTATGTCGTCTTCTCGCCGGGGTCGCAGCCAACGATTAGCGGCAGCCCCTCCCAACTGGGGATCTGGGTGTATGGCGACGGAAGCGGCCATGCGCTGAAGGTGTGGCTACGCGACAGCGAGAACGAGACGCTCCAGTTCCGCCTGGGCTTTATCGGCGGGGCCGGCTGGCAGTTCTTGTCAACGCCGATCAACGGCACAGTCGAGTCCTACAACCGGATCAGTGGGTCGGGGAACCTGCGCCTTGACCTGCCGGCGCGCCTCGTGTCGATTGTGCTGGATGACGAACCAGACAGCAAGGTAGGATCGGGCACGATCTACCTTGATGATCTGAGCGCGGTGACGGGGCCTGAGGCATATGGCGCACGCTTCGTGAAGGACGGGAGCGTCGTCGATGTACTCTGGGCACCGCAGGCCACGGAGATCAACCTACCCACGAGTTCGGCACAGGGGACACGGGTTGAGATCTGGGGTGAGAGTAAGACGGAGACATCCCACAACGGCGTGTTCACCTTCGGCGTTGGGCCAAACCCGATCTTCCTGAGCCATGTGGCGGGACAGGGGACGCCTCCGCCCACGCCCGTACCTCCGCAGCCAACGGACTCGCGCTGTTTTCCTGAGACGGGTTTCTGTATCGCCGGGCCTATTCGCACGTACTGGGAGCAAAACGGCGGATTGCCCGTCTTCGGCTACCCAATCACCGCGCAGGGCGAACAGCGGATCGAAGGCCGCCCCTTCCAGGTTCAGGAATTTGAGCGTAACCGGCTGGAGATCCACCCCGAGAACCAGCCGCCCTACGACATACTCCTGGGTCGGCTGGGCGCAGACCGCCTGAGCCAGCAGGGGCAAGACTGGATGAGCTTCCCCAAGGGGACGCCGCAGGCCGACTGTCGCTTCTTCACTGAGACAGGGCATACCGTTTGTGGTGAGATTCTGGCCGCATGGCGGGCGAATGGTCTGGAGCTGGACGGTGTACCCGGCAAAAGCGAAGGCGAGAACCTGGCCCTGTTTGGGCTTCCCCTCAGCGAGCCGCGCACCGAAACCCTGAGCGATGGGCGTCAGTACACGGTGCAGTGGTTTGAACGCGCCCGCTTCGAGCTGCATCCGGATCTTGCGCCGCCCTACAACGTCTTGCTCGGCCTGCTGGGGCAGGAAACTCGCGCCGGACTCAAGTAGATTACTAGCCAGGGCCGCCACATAGAGCAATCCTAAACTGGTTATGAAAAGGAGTCGAGCCTTTAGGCGGCCTTATCCGGCTAAAGCCTTGACTCCACACAACAACCCCAAGAGGATTGCTATATGGCGGCCCTGGCCTTTTAGTGAATGACCACGCAGAGCCAGTGGGTCGTCCCCATGTCTGGCAGTGCCAAGGGCTGGACGCTGGCCTGCCAGATGTTGTGAGGTGAGATTCCGGTGTTTGGGCGCGGGGCGAGTACCGCGTACGGGCCAGCGGGCGTGCTGGTTGCCAGCACCTGTGCGCAGTGTGGGGCCAGCGCCCGCGCCATGTCGGGCCAGAGGTCGGCAAACCGCTGCCCGCGCAGCGTGACGGCCGGGTAGCCAAGCAGGGTCGCCATGGCAGCATTCATCTGGAGGAAGCGTAATTCCTGGTCGAGTACGCTCACACCGACCGGGATGACATCGATCATGGTCGTGAGCAGTGCCAGGTCGTGTGCTTGCGTGCGGGAGACTTGGACGTCCGCAACGGCACGTTGGATGGTCAGGCTCAGACGCTCGGCGGTAAGTGTGCCTTTGTCCAGGGATGCCAAGCGATCACGCGGGGGGCGGTCACTTGTCCGCGCTACGTTACCCGCGCCAGTGAGCACCACCACAGGGACATCGCTCTCTGCACGCAGAGCGACCAAAACCTCCAGCCCATCCATATCGGGGAGGCTGTGATCCAGCAACACACAGTCGGGTCGGATGGACTGGCATGCGGCAAGGGCGAACCCACCGCGATCTACTTCCGTGACGATGTAGGCTCCGGGTGATGATCGGGTAAGCAATCGACGCACGATCAACCGATCTTCGGGTGAGTCGTCCACGATCAGCACGTGGAGCGCGGATGAGTCCATCAATCGCTCCTCTGCGGTGGTTTCTCAAACAAACTGCTGGGGTTTCAGGTTCTGCGCGAAGAAGTGTATGCCCAGGTTGGCCAGTGAGACCCACATCGGCTTATTCCACCCGACCCGACGCTGTACCCCGCGCCACGAGAAGACGTCGCGATAGAGCTTGATATAGTTGGTGATCAGGCGTTCCTGATCGAGATTCGCTGGCACATAGACCGAGTGCTGCACATCGTACTTATCCCAGTCACGGTGCAGAAGGCGCGGTGCGATCTCATCGTACCAAGGCGTCCCTGGAAACGGCGTAGCCAACGTAAAGACCGGCATGTCGATCCGGTTACGCATGATAAAGTCGTAGGTCTGCTGGAAACTCGCTTCGGTATCGGTATCAAGGCCAAAGATAAAATAGCCCTGGATCGCAATTCCCTGGCGATGGACGTTAGCCACCACCGTGTCGTACATACTGATCCGGTTTGAACCCTTGCCCACCTGCTTAATTGTTTCTGGATCCAGCGACTCAAAGCCGATATTCAACAACTCGCACCCAGCCCGCCGGGCCAATTCCGGGATATGCGGCTGCTGAAGGAAGTTCATCGAGATATTCGCGTTCCAGGTTACCCCGAGCCCGACCATACGTTCAAACAACTCCTCCACGAACCCCGAGCGAGCCGAGATATTGTCGTCCATAAAGGAGAAGTGCAGCGCCCGCCGCCCCATGCGCTCCTGATGGTAGCGGATCTCATCAATGATGTGTTCCGGGGTGCGTGTGCGGTAGACCTTGCCGTAGATCTGGGGGGTGCAGCAGAAGGTGCAGCCCACCGGGCAGCCTTTGGTACCGACCAGCGGGATGCGGAACGTGTATTTGCCTTGCCGGACAGGCCCACGCAGCAGGTCGAAGTCAGCGTGCTGAACATCGGTCAACGGCTTCAAGACCTGGGCACGATAGATCGGCTGGAGCGTGTCGCGCTGAACATCTGCGGCCAGGTCGTCCCAGATCGACTCAATCTCGCCGATGACCACCGCGCTCGCGTGCTGGCGGGCCTCTTCGGGCAGCATCGTCGGGTGGACGCCACCCAGGATCACGCGCCGACCCTGGGCCAGAGCCTGATCGGCGATCTCGTAGGCCCGCAAGACGTTGACCGTGCGTGCGGTAATCGCCACGACATCGTAGTCCGAGAAATCCTCCGGCATCGTGTCGCCAATGCGCTCATCGCGCAACTCGACGGTAAACTGGCGCTGGGCCAGCGTCGCGACCATTAAGAGTCCCAGGGGCAAACTGGGCTTGCTAAACGACTCCACCATGAGATGGGCTGGGTTACGGGGATGCACGAGCAGCCACCGTTTGGGGGGCGACCCCGTGATAGAAGGGCTCCCCGCAGACAGTTGCCGATCCGGGAGGGAACCATTGCGCTGGACACCTTCAATCGACATCAAGAAGTCTCCTATAGCAATCCTAAACTGGTTATGAAAAGGAGTCGAGCCTTTAGGCGGCCTTATCCGGCTAAAGCCTTGACTCCACACAACAACCCCAAGAGGATTGCTATAACATACCTTAAGTCAGGCTTGCACGTCTAACTGCGACATACGCTTAGGAGGCTCGCATCCGGTCGTAGATTGACTGCGCGTCAAGTGCGGCGGCCAGATCCTCAAGCGCACTGCGCTGCCGCCTATGACACCCGACGGGATCGCAGGGTTGGAACACACCGTCCTCGGGAACCGTCACCACACGCTGAGCGATGCGCATGAGCCAGTGGGTGTATGCCTCGGCTTCGGCATCCGGCACCTTCTGCGCCAGTAAGGTGGCTACCTGCCGACAGGCGTACAGAGCCCAGAGGCGAATATCGCCAAGATCGCGGGGATACTCGGTGGGCCAGAGGGGCGATTGCCCTGCACGCTCCGTGCTGATCACGGAGCGTATAAGTTCGCTCGCCGATCCCTGGCTCCTGGTCTCCTCAATCGCTGCGATGACGGCACACATCTTCTGATGCGCCACCTGCTGTCTGTACGGATGGGCCTGGATGAGTACAAGCGCGACTAGGCCCGGAGCCCCAAGGATCAGATCCCATTCGTGGCGGTGGTAGTCAGATTGTATTGTCACTGATTGCCCGTCCCCTATGGGCCTGGAGTGTCCACTCTGGAGTGTTCCCGCCTAAGGCATGGTTCAAAATGGGTACATTCAGCTTGACAGTTCAGCGATGAGGCGATGAGGCGATGAGGCGATACGGAACGCCTCACCG
>CAIRFY010000417.1 GCA_903877945.1 uncultured Oscillochloris sp.
CCCCCGGCGGCGACGCGGGGCGACTTTGACGTAGCCCTACATTGTAACTGTGCAACAACCCGACCTGAAATCTAGAACCTGAAACCTGGTCTTAGGCTATAATAGCCGCGACCCCGACCGATATACCACTGCTTGAAGGAGCGCATATGTCTAGCCGCACCGCCCCCGTGGGGGAAAAGATCACGATCAGCAACGGGAAACTCACGGTACCCAACAACCCGATCCTGCCCTTTGTCGAGGGCGATGGCACCGGGCGAGACATATGGCAGGCCAGCGTGCGCGTCTTCGATGCCGCTGTCGAGAAGGCATACGGTGGATCGCGTAAGATTAGTTGGTACGAGGTATTGGCTGGCGAGAAGGCATTTACCGCAACCGGCAACTGGCTGCCCGACGAGACGGTAGCGGCGTTCAGGGAGTATCTGGTGGGCATCAAAGGCCCCCTGACCACCCCTATCGGCGGCGGCATCCGCTCGCTGAACGTGGCCCTGCGCCAGATGCTTGACCTCTATGTCTGTCTGCGCCCGGTACGCTATTTCGTCGGCGTCCCCTCGCCGGTCAAGCATCCCGAGAAGGTTGACATGGTGATCTTCCGCGAGAACACCGAGGACATCTACGCGGGCATCGAGTATCGCAGCGGCACCCCCGAGGCTCAGTCGGTGCTTGATTTTCTCCAGACGACCTACCCGAAGGATTTTGGCAAGGTGCGCTTCGGCACCGCTGCGAAGACCGACGAGTTCCTCAGGATGATCGACCAGGCTCCCGAGGGCAAGGTCGATGTCGGTGTGGGCATCAAGGCGGTGAGTCGGCTGGGCACCGAGCGCCTGGTGGGCGCGGCCATCGAGTATGCGATCACCTTTGGCCGTAAGAGTGTGACCCTGGTACACAAGGGGAACATCATGAAGTTCACCGAGGGTGCCTTCCGCGACTGGGGCTACGAGTACGCCGAGCGTGCCTTTGGCGACCACGTCTACACCTGGTCGCAGTGGGAGCGTACCAAGACGAACCGTGGCGAGCAGGCGGCCAACGCGGAGCAGAAGGAGGCTCTGGCCGCTGGTAAGATCCTGATCAAGGACGCTATCGCCGACATTACGCTCCAGCAGGTACTCACCCGCCCCGAAGAGTTCGATGTCATCGCTACCCTCAACCTCAACGGCGACTACCTGAGCGACGCGCTGGCGGCCCAGGTCGGCGGGATCGGCATCGCCCCCGGCGGCAATATCAACTACATCACTGGACACGCGATCTTCGAGGCCACCCACGGTACCGCCCCTAAGTACGCCGATCTCGACAAGGTCAACCCCGGCTCGGTCATCCTTTCTGGCGATATGATGCTGCGTTACATGGGCTGGGTTGAAGCGGCTGACCTGATCATCGCCGCTCTGGGCAAGACGATCACCGACAGAACCGTCACCTACGACTTCGCCCGCCAGATGGAAGGTGCCACCGAGGTGAAGTCCTCACAGTTCGCCGACGCGCTGATCGCCAACATGGATGTTATCCTGCGCAGCGGTGGCAGTCAGGTCGATGAGTCCGCCAGCATTAGCCCCGAACTGCTCAAGCGGGCCGAGGGCCGGGTCTACCCACGCGGCACGGTCGGCGCGATTATGACCCGCACCGTGGTGGCGGTTCCCGGCGCAGCCACGCTCCACGAGGTTGCGCAGCATATGCAGGCCCGTGGCATCCATTCGGTGATCGTCAAGCCCGACGCTATCGGTCGCTGGGGCATTATGACCATGCGCGACATTCTTAAGAAGATCGTCGCCATCGGCAGCGCAACCAACGGGGTAGCGGTCGATCAGATCACCACCAGGCCGCTGATTACCACCACCCCTGATATTAGTATCACCGCCTGCGCCCAACTGATGCTCGATAACAATATCCGCCGCGTGGTCGTAACTGAGGCCGACGAGCCGATTGGGATCATCAGCGACACAGATATTTTCCACTTCACTGTCGGAGAGAAGTAGGAAAGTATGGCATGGTTCAACCCAGCCTGACAGTTCAGCGACGAAATGATGAGGCGGTGAGGCGCTCCGTATCGCCTCATCGCCTCATCGCCTCATCGCCTCATCGCCTCATCGCCAAACTGTCACGCTGAAACCTGGCACCTGAAACCTTGTCTTAGCCCTAGGATCCGTC
>CAIRFY010000418.1 GCA_903877945.1 uncultured Oscillochloris sp.
ATAGCATCGCATCCTCGCATCCTCGCATCCTCGCATCCTCGCATCCTCGCATCCTCGCATCCTCGCATCCTCGCATCCTCGCATCCTCGCCAAACTGTAAAGCTGAAACCTGGCACCTAAAACCTTGTCTAAGGCATGTTTCAAAATGGGCACATTCAGCTTTACAGTCTTGCGATGATGCGCCGAGGCGATGAGGCGATACGGAGCGCCTCACCGCGTCATCGTTTCGTCGCTGAATTGTCAATCTGGATTGAAACATGCCTAACATCACGATAAAACGAGGGTTGGAGGCGAGTGCTATGTCATCTCCCTACGATCTGATCGAGCGGGCGCTGGCAATTCACGGCGATGCGCTCTTTCGGCTGGCCCTGCTGCTCGCTGGTGATGACCAGGGGGCCGAGGCTCTGCTGCGCGCCTGTGTGCGTGATCTGATCGACGTCCCGCCGCCAGTCCCGCCCGATGAGATGGATCTGGTCGCCCGCCTGTCCGCTGTCGCGGCGCGGGTATCCAGGCCGCGCCATGCGCCGCGCCTCCCCGCTGCTACGCCGCTGCTCTACGGCAGCCTCTTTCGCCTGACATCTGCCCAGCGCCTGGCCCTCGGTCTGCATCTGTTCATGGGCTACGATGTCGCCCGTGTGGCTCGTGTCAGCGCCACCGAGTTGCCCGCTGCCCGCGCCGAGTTGCTCGCCGCTATGCGTGCCATCGCTCCGGCTACTAACGTCACCCTCACCGACCAGATCAGCGATGACGCATGTCTCGCCGTGCGCGATGTCCTGGCCGATCCCGCTGGTCGCCTGCGCCATACCCCGGCCACCCGTGGCCATCTGGCCAACTGCGCCCATTGCCGAGCCTTCGACCAGGCGTGGGGCGAGCTGAGCCAGGCCGTTGAACTGGCCCTGCGCACCGCCCTGCGCGACCGCAACCTGCCCGCGTCGCTGGAGGCCCGCTTGCTCGCCACGTCCCGCCCGGCCCGTCATTTTCGCCCCCAACTGCGCGTGCTGCTGCCGCCCCTAGCCGTTCTGCTGCTCATCGCCGTCTTAGTGCTGCCCGGCGTCACCCAGCCCGGCGTCACCGTGGTGAACCATGAGACCGCCACGCCGCAAAATCCCCAGGCTCTGATCGCCCGCGCCTTGGCTCTCCACCTGCGCCCGCCCGAGGACGGTGGCCCGATCTGGCACGCCCGCTACCAGACCTTCTGGTATTTTGACAATAATACGCTGGCCCCGCTGCACGCCGACATCTGGCTTGATCGTACAAACCCCGCCCGCCACCGCCTCCAGATCACCCACGCCGATGGTGGCGCGCCCTACGAACTTCAGCTTGGCAATGGCAGCGACCGACTTTCCTACGCCCTTAATCCGCTGTATGTGCCGGTACTCTACGGCAGTTTGTCTGTACCAGACTCCCACAATCAGCCCGCCCTGATCAGCGTGGTCGCCGACGCCCCCGCGCAGTCACGCGCTTTGACCGAGCGCAGCACCTACGGCATCTGGAATATCCCGCTCTTCTATCTTCACCAGGCCCAGGCCGCCCCCGATCTGCACGTCCTCGGTCGTCAGCGCGACGGCGAGCGCAGCGTACAGATCCTCAGCTTCTCTGGTATCAGCCCGATGGGCCTTCCCACCGACGCGCCCGGCGCTGCGACTGCGCGGGTTACTGTGCTGCTGGCCCTCGACCTTGCCGACGGTCGTCTACGCAGGGCCAGCGAGCTTGCTGGCCCTGGTGGCAGCACCCAGACCAGCCAGATCACATGGAAACTGCTCGACGAGCAGCGCTTTGACAGCAGCGCCGCCGCCGGTTCGCCCTTCGAGATTACCCAGGCGTGGAACGGCCAGGGCCAGTTCCCTGAGAAACCTACGCCCGGTATCGCCGATGTCGCCATGCCGCTCATTCCCGTGAGCAGCCTTGGCAGCAACATAGCCAAATTCCCACGTAGGCAACGAGCCTCGGCCTGGGTATCGGCCACACCGCCCGTCGGGATTGATCGCGCCCTGCTGATCTGGCCGCCGTCAGAAGCTCAAAACGGATTTCCACCTCAGGCGCTCATCTACCTTGGCCCCGACCGCCGCCTCATCCTTCAGTTCAACACCACCGCCCAGATGGTGGACGCTGAGCAGATGAACATTGGTGCGTGGAGCGTCCAGCTTAAGCCGGGCCACTCCAGAAGCTACCGGGCCGTGCTGTTTATTCAAAATCAAGGCGAAACGATCCCTCGCGGACGTATTCTGCTAGATGCCTACGGATTCTCACACGCCGAACTGCTGGCCGTCATCACGTCGCTGCAGCCCCTTGACGCCAAACTGCTGGCCGCTCAAGCGCAACTCTTCGTCCGCCCAGGCGGGGAGTAATAGCCTACCCTGATGGCCATGCACAACCTTGATCCCAAATCGGGAACGTGCTATACTGAGCCACGCTTTGGCGAGCTTATTGAGATTATCCGTAATGCGTATCATTGCCCAAAAAGCCCTCCGTGAGTTTTGGGAGCGCCATCCTGATGCAGAACAGTCACTGAAAGCGTGGTATTACGACGCAAAGCAAGCCACCTGGGCACACCCTCAAGACATCCGTCAGATGTATGCGACCGCGAGCATTGTCGCCAATAACCGCGTCGTTTTCAATATCCGTGGAAATAATTATCGCCTGATTGCGGCAATAAATTACGATCTCGGTATCATCTACATCCGGTTTATTGCGACTCATCGTGAGTATGACCATATTGATGCGACGAATATTTAATATGATATAGCAATCCTCTTGGAGTCGTGAAGGGGAGTCAAGGCTTTAGCCGGCTGAAGCCTTGACTCCATCTTCATAACCGCGATAGGACTGCTATAGGGAGTGTAATCAGTGGATATTCGCCCTATTAAAAACGAGACAGATTACGCTCATGCGCTTCATCTCGCAGAGACGCTCTTTCATGCGCGGCCAGACACGCCCGAGGGAGATATGCTCGACATTCTGGTCACGCTGATCGAAGCCTATGAGGCGCAGGCGCACCCCATTCTGCCACCTGAGCCAATTGAAGCGATTGTGTACTATATGGAGAGTCGCGATCTCACCAGGCACGATCTTGAGCCATATATTGGAAATCGCGCCCGTGTCTCGGAGATCCTCAACCGGCGTCGTCCGCTAACCCTGGATATGATCCGAAAATTGCACCGTGGATTAGGTATACCTGCCGAAATCCTTATTCAGCCCTATTCAGCCCGTCATATCGTAGCCTAAGGCGTGTTTCAAAATGGGCACATTCAGCTTGACAGTCTTGCGACGAGGCGATGAGGCGATGAGGCGATACGGAGCGCCTCACCGCGTCGGTAGTGGATCTATCTCGAATGTCACGCTGAGCGAAGCGAAGCGTCCCGGTCGGGATTCTTCGCTTCGCTCAGAATAACCACCATTCCGAATTGAGCCACTACCACCGCGTCATCGTTTCGTCGCAAGACTGTCACGCTGGTTTGAAACATGCCTCATAGTATCAATCGTGAGTTCTGGAGATAATTAGGTATGGACTTTCTCCATAAAGTGGCGATTACTACCGGCGGTGCGCAGGGCATCGGACGCTCGGTGGCCCTGGCCCTCGCTCGCGAGGGTGCCGCCGTTGTCATCGCCGACCGCGACGGCCCGGCTGGCCAGTCCCTCGCTGAAGGGATCTGCTCCTGGGGCGGTCGGGCGATGGCGATCACCGCCGATGTTTCGAGCGAGTCGGACGCCGCTCGTATTGCTACTGAAACGGTGTCGGCCTTCGGTGGTATTGATGTGCTGATCAACAACGCCGGTATCCAGGTTCCCGGTACGGTCGAGAGTACGCCCCTTGATGTCTGGAACGCCACGCTGAGCGTGAACCTCACCGGCGTCTATCTGGTAGCGCGCTTTGTGCTGCCCGAGATGCGCCGACGTGGCGGCGGGACGATTGTGAATGTCGCCTCGCTCCACGGTCTGCTCACCGAGCTGGGTTGGTCGGCCTACGCGGCCAGCAAAGGCGGTGTGATCTCGCTTAGCCGCAGCATGGCCCTCGACTACGCCGCCGAGGGCATCCGGGTCAACTGCGTTTGCCCAGGGATGATCGACACCTCGCTGCTGCGCGCCGCCGCCGTACACGAGCGCCGTGCCAACCCCGAGCAGCGCATGCACGAGTGGGCCGTTCAGCAGCCCCTCGGACGCCTTGGCACCCCCGAAGAGATTGCCGACCTGATCCTCTTCCTGGCTGGCCCGCGCTCCAGTTTTATCACTGGCGGCGTCTACACCGCAGACGGTGGTCGGTCGGCGGGGTTCTGAGGTGAAAATAGCCGATAGCCGATACCCGATAGTCGAACACAGCGGCCACTTTCATCGGGGGTTGTGCGCGAGTCGTATGGACATCTGAAATGATCAGCATCCACATCCGGTTTTTCGCCGGTCACCGCGACATCGTGGGGTGTACGGCGCTGGACATGCAGCTTGAGGAGGGCGCTTGCCTTGGTGTGGTCTGGGAGCGGCTGATCGCCGACTTCCCACGCCTCGCCGGTTACACTGATCGCCTGCTCTACGCGCTGAACCAGGAGTTCGCCGGGCTGGATAGCCCGCTTGCCGATGGCGACGAGGTGGCCTTTATTCCGCCTGTCAGCGGCGGCACCCCCGACGCACCGGCGTGTGCGCCCTTCCTGATCACGGCGGAGCCGCTTGACCCTGCCCCGCTGGTGGCCTATGTCCAGACCCCCGGCGACGGCGCGGTGGTCACGTTCGCTGGGGTCGCCCGCGATAACTTCGGCGGTCGGGCTACTGCCCACCTGAGCTACGAGGCATACGCCGAGATGGCGGGGTCTGTCCTGGTTCAGCTCGCCGAGGAGGCCCGCGCCCAGTGGCCAATCGGCAGGGTGGCCGTGCATCACCGCGTCGGTCGCCTGGAGATCGGTGAAACCGCCGTGCTGGTGGTGGTGGCCGCCCCCCACCGTCAGGCCGCCTTCGCCGCCGCCGCACATATCATGGATCGGATTAAAGAGGTCGCGCCGATCTGGAAACGTGAACATTGGGCCGATGGGGACGTGGAATGGAGGTAGGGGCGCAGGAGTAGCCCGCGCTTTGCGCGGGCTACTCCCGCACCCCTACAGGAACCGATATGCCTGAGCTACCCGAGGTAGAGATCATCGCCCGATCCCTGGCCGCCCAGGTGGTCGGTCGGCGCATGACGGCGCTGGAGAAACTCGACTGGGAGCGCATGGTTGAGACCCCCGACCTACCCGATTTCCGCGCCCTGATCCTCGGGCGCGAGATCGTGGCCGTTGGTCGGCGGGCTAAGTGGCTGCTGGTCACGCTTGATGCCGGCTGGACCCTGGCCGTCCACCTGCGTATGTCGGGAACCCTGATCGTGCGTGGCCCCGAGGCATTGTCCGATACGCACACGCACCTCGTGCTGGCCCTCGACGATGGCCGACGGATTTTCTTTGATGACCAGCGCAAGTTTGGGCGGGTGCGTCTGCTTGATGCCGCCGGGCTACGCCTGCTTGACGCCGCCCACGGGCCCGAACCTCTGGGCGACACATTTAGCGCCGAGCAGCTTGGCCGCATCCTGGCTGGTCGGCGCACCAAGCTGAAGCCGCTGCTGCTCAACCAGGCCATCATCGCCGGGATCGGCAACATCTACGCCAGCGAGGCTCTCTGGATTGCGCGGCTGCACCCGCAGATCCCCGCCGCCGACGCGCCGCCCGAGCAGGTGCCCGCCCTGCACGCTGCCATTCGCCAGGTGCTTGAGGAGGCAATTGCGAACCAAGGCAGTTCGCTGCGCAACTACCGCACGAGCTACGGCGAGCGCGGCCATAACCAGGATCATTTTCGTGTGTATGACCGTGCGGGTGAGCCGTGCGAGCGCTGCGGCGAGCCGATCACACGGGAGGTCATCGCCCAGCGCAGCACCTTCTATTGCCCAGGCTGCCAGCGCATGCCGGTCGGGTAATCCGGGCTCGTCTGAGGTGCTGACGTACATCATCCCCCACGAAGCATTCATCAACGCGAAAGGATCCCGTTATGTCAGAGCAGTTGCTACTCATTGAGGATGATCTGGTACTCCAGATCGCGCTGAGTGCGATGCTGCGCCACGAAGGCTACCTGCTGCTGATGGCCCACAGCGTCGCTGATGCCCTCGACCAGCTTCAGCATGAGCACCCGATCATCGTCCTGCTTGATCTGGGGTTGCCCGATGGCAGCGGGTTCGATGTACTCCAGATGCTCAACGAGTCGCCCGATAGCCCCATAGTGATTGTCACCACCGCCAGCGACACACTCCCGACGGCGATCAAGGCCATGCGGATGGGTGCGTTCGACTACCTCACCAAACCGATTAACAACGACCTCCTGCGTAACTCCATTCAACGGGCCGCCGAACACCACCGGCTGCGCCAGTCGGCCCGCGAGATCGATCTGCTACGCGCTCACGAGGAAGCCATGCGTGCCACCGCCCGCGCCGCCGCCCACCACATTAGCCAGCACCTCACCGTGATTATGGGCGAAACCCAGCTACTCCAAGAGGAACTGGGCGACCCGGAGGTGCGCGCCAGCCTGGAACGTATTCTGCGCGCTACCGGGCAGGCCGCCCAGACTTTGATGGACTTAAGGTCGGCTCGCCACTTTGTGATCAAGGAAATCCAGACAGTCGAACCCATCCTCGATCTGAACGCCGCATCGGATCCCGATACGCTGTGATCACGTCCCCGCGTCCCCGCGTCCCCGCGTCCCCGCGTCCCCGTGTCCCCGTGTCCCCGCGTCCCCGCGTCCCCGCATCCCCGCGTCCCCGCGTCCCCGTGTCCCCGTGTCCCCGCGTCCCCGCATCCCCGCGTCCCCACGTCCCCGTGTCCCCGCGTCCCCGCGTCCCCGCGTCGTAAAGCTGTTCTGAACCATGTCGGCGAGTAAACCTTTATGAAAATACCTAAACCATCGGCAACCCCTGTCCCCCTATGGCGGCGAGCCGCGCTGATTGCGCTCATCGTCATCGGCCTAGGGATGACCGTCTTCTTCGGCGCACGGGCCGTGCGTTCATTTCGTGAACTTCAGTATGTTCGCTCCCAGGGTCTTGATCGCGGCACCGCCAGCGTCGAGGCCATCCGGGGCTGGATGACGATCCGCTTTATCGCGGTGGCCTACGCTGTCCCGGAGGAGTACCTGTATAGCGGACTCGACATCCCCTTCGACCGGCGCAACGCCAACAGCCCGCTGGGCAAGCTCAACACCGACTACCAGCTTGGTAACTCAACCAAGGGGACGTACCCGGCGATCATTGACAAGGCCCAGGCCGCGATCAGCGCCTACCGCGCCAACCCAGTCGTCACCGGCCTGCGCGATGTGCGCCCCTGGATGAGCGTCCACTATATTGCCAACAGCACAGGTGTGCCGGTTGACTATATCTTCGCCCAACTCGGCCTGCCGATGGAGGGCAACGCCGATAAGCCGCTAGATCTGCTCGGTGCGGATCTCAAGTACCCGGATGGGCCGATGGCTCTCTCCGCCGCCATCCAGCGTGTACTCGCTGGCTATCAGAAGGCACCGTCAAATACCCACGACTAAAGCTCGTGGGCTTGCGCCTCAACCCGCACGCGGATGCGTTGAGTTGGACACCATAGGCTGTTTGACGGCAGCCCGCTCGATATTGATTGCCGCGTTGTAGTCGGCAGGAGCCGCATGTCCACACACGACACAGCAGAAATCCGCTTGGGTGCGCCGATTCGCCCGTTCCGTATGCCCACACCTGCTACAGCGTTGGCTGGTGTGGCGCGGATCCACAACGACCACGCGCACGCCTGCCCGTTGCGCTTTGTAGGCGATAAAGGTGCGGAGTTGGGCGAAGGCCCAATTGCTGTGCCGTGCGCGCTGCGCGGTGCCACGAACCCTTACCCGCTCGCGGATGCCCTTCAAATCTTCCAGGGCGATCCCGCGTGCGGTGCGTTTGGCACGCTCCACAAGGCGCTTGCTGATCCGGTGATTCGTATCCTTCTGGAAGCGACGTTGCCGACCGGCCAGCCGCTTCACGCGCCGCTTGGCCGACTTCGTGCGAACACGTTGGAGTGCCGCCCGTCGCCCCAGGTACCACTGACGGGTGCGCTCCACATCCGCACCCGTATGCGTCTCGCCGTCCGAGTCTGTGGCAAGGGTGACGATGCCCAGGTCAACCCCCAACCAGCCCGTCGGCTCGTCGGGGGCCGGGTCAGCCTTCGTTTGGGTGATGCCCAGATACCAGACGTTGGCCCGTCGAAACAGCTCCGCCCCACCGATACTCCAACTCATGTCGTAGAGGTGCGCCCGCTGGAAGTCGCCCAACACCAGTTGCCCGATCACCCGCCCGTTGAGCGTGTTGAGCGAGACCCGGTCAAGGCTTTTGAGCTTGTAGGAATTGGCATCGTAGCGAATGGAGCCGTCATCACGGAACGTAGGGCACGTTTTCGCAATCACCGTGTCGGTGTCCCGTTCCCGACGCTCCGGTGCCGCACGAACTGCGCGGACAGCCTCGGCGGCTTTATCCCTGGCACAACAGGCCAGTTGTGCCCCAAGCCCAAAGTTCAGGCGGGTTGGGCCGTAGACGAGGTGATGGAGGGTGTTCTTGTTGGTGATCCCTTCGTCCCACGCCACCTGCGCACAGTACGACGCCGCCTGGTTAAAGGCAACTTGGGTCGCCCGCAAGGTGGCGTCATCTGCGGTATCCACAGACAACTTACAGCATACGGTTCGGGTGGAGACGGTTTCATTCATAAGGCAAGTATACCACAATCCGCACGCCTATTCACGTGTCAAATACTCCATCCTCACATGCCAGCAGATCGCATGCGCGATACCGTGGTTGCCCCGCGCCGCTGCAAGCGGCACGGAGGCGAACAGCTACCAGGGATAGAGGCCGCACAAGCCTCATTCCTCCCGCCCGTAAACGGACGGGTTTCATGAGGCTACTTCGATGAACTTCTCCGACCTGAGCAGTTCGCTGCTCACCATGATCGTCACCTATGGTGCATTCGCTCTCGGTGCGGTGGTATTCCTTGCGGCGGTGGGACTGCCCTTCCCCAGCACGTTTTTTGTCCTGGCCAGCGGCGCATTTATCCAGCAGGGCGTACTCGATCTCTCGTCAACGGTAGTTGTCGCCCTCGTCTGTGTGGTGTTGGGCGACACGACGAGCTACGGCATGGGCCGGATGCTGCGCCATTTCGTGATCGCCCGCGTGGGCGAGACGGCCCCTTGGCGCAGTGCCGAGTCCTACTTCCAGCGCCGTGGGGCGATTGCGATCTATCTGACCCGCTTCCTACTCACGCCCATCGCCGTCCCGATCAACCTGGTTGCCGGCACCAGCGAATACGCGCCCATGCGCTTTGTCGGCTTCGCCGCAGCCGGTGAGTTGACCTGGCTCCTGATCTTCGGCAGCCTGGGCTACGTGTTCGGCAGCCAGTGGGAGTATGTCAGCGACCTCGTCAGCAACCTGAGCGGGGTGATCGTCGGCGTTGTCCTGCTGGCCATCGGTATCTTCTGGCTTGTCCGAAAGCGGGGAACATAAAAGTTGTGACGCCCTCACCCCCTGCCCCTCTCCCTTTAAGGGCATATCTTTTCGAATAAGCGGTCTCAGAGCCGACCTTGCCCCCTCACCCCCTGCCCCTCTCCCTCACGGGGAGAGGGGAGATTCCGCAACAGGACGCATCCGACTCCCCCTCTCCCGCTCAGGGAGAGGGGGCTGGGGGGTGAGGGTTATCACGTCCGCATACTCAGCGCGATCCGCCCGCGTACTGCGTCTACGCTTAACACCCGCACATCTACCTGGTCGCCGACCTGCACCAGCTCAAGCGGATTCTTGACGAAGTGCGCCGACAGCTCCGAGACGTGAACCAGGCCGTCCTGCTTCACGCCGATGTCCACAAAGGCTCCGAAGTCCACCACATTACGCACGGTGCCCTTGAGCCACATGCCGGGGGCGAGATCCTCCAGCTTGAGTACATCGGCGCGTAGCAACGGCGGCGGCAGTTCCTCACGCGGGTCGCGGCCCGGCCTCGCCATATACTCGATGATGTCAGCCAGGGTCGGTTCGCCCGCGCCGGTCAGTGTGGACAGGTCGGCCAGGCTGGTCTCGCCCCTGCTGATCGCCGCACGGATCCGCGCTGCCGCCTCGGGCAGCGGGCCATCGCCGCCGAACAGATCGAGGAGCTTGCGCGCCGCCACGTAGCTCTCGGGGTGGATCGCCGTGCGGTCGAGCGGGTCGGTCGCGTCGGGGATGCGCAGGAACCCGGCCGCCTGCTCAAACGCCTTCGGGCCGAGCCCCTTCACCTTCAGCAGTTCTTTGCGGGCGCGGAAGGGGCCGCCGTCGTCGCGGTGAGCGACAATCGCCTTGGCCACCTTGCTGTTTAGCCCAGCCACGTAGGTCAGCAGCGGGGCCGAGGCGGTGTTCAGATCCACGCCCACATAGTTCACCGCGCTCTCGACCACATCGCCCAGACGCGCAGCCAGAGCCTTCTGGTTCACATCGTGCTGGTAAAGCCCCACGCCCAGAGCCTTCGGGTCGATCTTCACCAGTTCGGCCAGCGGATCTTGCAGCCGTCGGGCAATCGAGATATTCCCGCGCTCGGTGGCGTCCAGGTTGGGGTACTCGTCGCGGGCCACCGGCGAGGCCGAGTAGACCGAGGCTCCCGCTTCGCTGACGATGGTGTACTGTAAGAGAGAGGGATGAGGAATGAGGGAAGAAGCGTCGCGATTAGCTATCCGGCCTTCATCCCTTATCCGAATCACCTCCGCCACCAGCGCCTCCGTCTCGCGGCTGGCCGTGCCGTTGCCGATGGCGATCACCTGCACACCTCGGCGCTGGCAGAGCGCGAGCAGCGTCTCCTTGGCCTTATCGGGCTGGTGCAGATAGATCAGCGCGCCCTCGACATACTTGCCGGTCGTATCGACCACCGCCAGCTTGCAGCCCGTGCGGAAGCCGGGATCCACGCCCAGCACCACCCGTCCGCGCAAGGGGGACTGGAGCAGCAGACCGCGCAAGTTGGCGGCAAAAATCACCAGAGCGTGCTGCTCGGCCACGTCGCTCAGCTCGGAGCGCAGGTCGCGCTCGATGGCCGGGGCCAGCAGGCGCTTGAAGCCATCGGCCACAGCGGCGCGCACCTCGTCGTCCATCCAGCCGTGGCCGGGGGCGTAGCGGCGCTGGAGCGAGCCAATGAAGGCGTCCTGATTCGACTCCAGATCGATGATCAGCACACCCTCACGCTCGCCACGGTTGATCGCCAGAGTGCGGTAGGGCGGCAGAGCCGTGAGCGGCTGGCTAAACTCGTAGTACGCCTGATAGGTGCCCTTCTCGTCGGCCACACCCTCTTTGCGCGAGACACGCACGTGCGCAGTGCGGCGCACCGCCTCGCGCACGGCCTGGCGCACACTGGCGGTCTCAGCCACCATTTCGGCCACAATATCGCGGGCACCGGCCAGAGCCACGGCCACCGTGGGCACCTGCTCGCCCAGGAAAGGCGTGCAGACCTCGTCGGGGCCATGGCCACCGTGCTGGCGGGCCAGCAGCAGCTCGGCCAGGGGCTGCAGCCCCAGCTCGCGGGCCATCTGGGCGCGGGTGCGCCGCTTCGGCCGGAAGGGCAGGTAGATGTCCTCAATCGCCTGGAGCGTCTCAGCGGCGGCCAGAGCCTTATCCAGCTCGGGGGTGAGGTGGCCGCCCTGCTCCATTGAGGCACGCACCTCAGCCCGCCGCGCCTCCAGGCCGCGCAGATACCCCAGGCGCTCGGCCAGCCTGCGGATCTGCTCTTCGTCGAGGCCGCCAGTAGCCTCCTTACGGTAGCGGGTGATGAAGGGGACGGTACTGCCCTCATCGAGCAGAGCCACAGTGCGCTCAACCTGCTGCACGGTCAGGCCCAACTCGCGGGCGATTCGTGTGAGGATCATGTTTCGTCCGCTATTAAACATCGTGCAGGAGAGGGGTCGGGGGAGAGGGCCGAGCGTCGCATCATTCTAGCCAAGCACCTCGTGCGTTCGGGTGCGCAACTCCCTGGCCGTCTGGCTCGCGCGGGCGGCACCAACAATCGGCGTGACCCGCATCTCAAAGAAGTCAACCACCGCCAGCATCTGGTCGCCCGTCGCACGGCTCGGGTCAAAGACACTCGCCTGCCGATAGGCGTCCTGGAGTACCCCTGAGGCACCCGTACCCAGCAAGCCCGTGGCGATTCGCTCAAACTCAGGGGCGAGCGTCTCGCCTGGGGAGATCGTACGGTTCTCGATCAGGCCGTTCTGGAGGAGCTGGGCAATAATTTCACACGTCCGAAACTCGCCGAGGCTACTGCGCTGGGCGATCTGACTGATCGTATTTCGGCCATCGACCATCGTAAGGATACGCCACTCCTCAGCCTCCAGGTTAATTTCGGTACTGCCGCTCGAAGGGTTCGGCACCAGCCGAGGCACAAGGCCCAGCGAGGGGACGTGCTGTTGGATGCTGGCCCACGCATCCTGACGCATAATCCCCTCCATAATGACCACCTCATTGCTGACCGTGATCGTCGGCTGGGAGAGAATGCGGTTATCGTGGAAGCGAAAGGGGCCGGAGGCAAGCGTAAAGAAGGTGTAGACCGCCTCAAGGGGCGTGTGGCCGGGCAACTCGGCCCCGACGATCTTACCGTCGCGGAAGTAGAGCCAGCCATCGAACTGCTGGCCGCTACGCTGGCCGTGAACCTCCACCCCGCCCGTCTTCTTACTCAGATCAACAAGCTGGATAATATCGGTCAGCGGGAACTCGCCCAGATCACCTTCAAGGGCCATAGCCTCACCGTAGGCAACAGGCGGTAACGGGCAGCAGTTCCACGCTAAGGGATCGACACCTGCTACCAGTTGTCTATTACCTCTAAAGCTTACTGATCACCACACGGCTGATCGCACGTAGCGTCTCAAAGACACCGGGGCCTTTCGTCGCCACCGCCTCAATCCGTGGCCAGTTCATCTTTGCGACGCCGAGGAAGTGATCCATCGTCTGCACTGAGGCGACCACATCCTTCGGCAGATCACGCTTATTGTACTGGAGGACAATCGGGAACTCAGCGAACTTCTTATTCTGCCGGGTGATATTCTGCGCCAGCTCGCGCAGGCTATTCACATTTTCCTGCATCTTGTTCTTATTCGAGTCCGCGACAAAGACCACCCCATCGGCACCGTTGAGTACGGCCACACGGGTGCGCTCGTAGAGAACCTGTCCAGGCACCGTATAGAGGTGAAACCGAGTTTGAAAGCCACGAACCTTGCCAAGGTCAAGGGGCAGAAAGTCAAAAAACAGTGTACGCTCCGTCTCCGTGGCGATCGAGAGCAGGTCACCTTTGACATCTTTGGGCACTTGGCTGTGGATATACTGCAGATTCGTCGTCTTGCCACACATACCGGGGCCGTAATAGACGATCTTGCAATGGATCTCGCGCGCCGCAACATTGATCAGAGCCATAGGTCCTCTCGCATGCCTGCCTATACAAAAGCGGTCAGCGGCCAGCGTCTGGTGCGGCGAACTTCATCAGAGGAAAGGAAGCGCCGCTGGCACACGGCGAGGCGGCTGACACCTAGCCTCCTAGTCACGGAAGAGCAGATCGATCGTATCTTCCATCGAGGTACGGAACGACGAACCAAGTACCTCATCGCGAGCCTTGTGCTGCTGACGCACCCGGTCAAGCACCGAGGCAAGCTCATCGGTCGCCTTCTTCGTAAGAACCTTCACCAAGCCGATGTGGGTGCCCTTATTGAAGATGATGCACAAAATCCACTGCTCTTCGATCATGGCGATGAAGATATTCTCACGCACGCCCTGCTGAAACGAGGCGCGGAAGTCACGCTCACGGAGGAGCTTGGCGACCTCGCGTGAGGACGCGAAGACGCCCGCGATCAGCGCGCCGAGGGCCGTGATGTCCTGACGGTCACCATCGCCCTTTGATGAGATAACCTGACCACTTTTATCGAGCAGAAGGGCGTAGTCGCTCCCGGTATCTTCCACAAGACGACCGAGGCACTCCTCGATCTGGTTGATCTCTTCGGTGGGGACAATGATGCTTGTCAGTTGTGGATCCATCGATACCTGCCTTACACGTGATCAGCTCGGGGGGGCGGTGACTGCACGCTGTACGAATTATAGCATATAGGAGAATCAGATATCTCGTAACGCGTCGCTCATATCGCTGCGATGCTTGGCGACCAGAAACCGCACATAGCCAAGGTCGTCACGGGAGCCAGCCAGCAAGAGCAGCATTGCCTCCGTATTGATCGGCTCGATCACCACGAGGCCGTGTTCATACTCAAGCATCGTCTGCAGTGCGCCACCCTTCGCAATCTCGCGGCCAAGAGCCTCCGCCATCGCCAGCCCGTTCGATGCTACTGCGCAGATCGCATCGACATCAACCCCAGATCGGGCAGTACTCTCAATTAGCAGGCCGTCCGTCGCCACAACTGCCGCCAGATCAACGCTCTCGATAGCGCGAAAGCGACCCAGCAGATCCCGTAGCTTGCTGCTCATAAGTAGGGCCTCCTTCGGCGGGCGCCAGACTACGGCGGCGCCAAGCCCTCCTATTATACACGAGAGCTTGACAGCCTAGAAATCACAGGTGAGGCAGATTAGGGGCTGATGCAAAGTCCGCAGATCGCCGGGCAGCCCTCACCCCCCAGCCCCCTCTCCCTGAGCGAGAGAGGGGGAGTCGGATGCGTCCTGTTGGGATCCTACATCTCAACACTAGTGCTCCGATCACGCTCTTTGGGTGGCCGACCGGTGCGAATATTGCGCAGTGAGTGGATCGTCGCGGCGATGGCCCGATCCGCCCACCCGTAGATCGTTGGTCGACTCTTCTGAAGATTATCGGCGATCTGTGTGACATTTGTGCGATATTCCGGATCGAAGGTGGCAAGGTTGATTCGTGCGGAGGCAACGATCTGCTGAATCTCATCGTCGGTCAACCCGTGTTCACGCATGAGCTTTTTAGCCCGTTTGCTAGATATATCGAGGTCCATGCGTCTCTCCTTACTGCCTGGGAGCCAGTTTGCACAACTCGCCCCTATAGCCTCCCGTTCATGTGTAAGTGTTTATCATCATAGCACGCGACGTGTTGCCTGTCCAGTGTGCGCTGTAAATAGTATCTTACATCGTAGATATGCCCATCACATCGGCTTGGAAAAGCGCATTACGCTGCATTATACAGCACATAGAAATACACTTGCACGGGCCTTGAAACCGACTCTAATGCCATAATATACTGCGAGTAATGCTTAACAGATTATGACCAGTCCACGTGTGCAGTGTGTAAAGCATTGTTTTCTATCCAGCGGCTGACGCCGCAGGCATGCTACAATACAACCTCGGAGGACGCCCATGCTTGAACCGTCGGATAATCGCCTGCGCCAGCGCGAGTACCTGCTCCAGATCAGTCGTGCTATCACGGCGCAACTCGACCTCTCCAGCGTACTGAACCTGGTGATCACCTATGCCGTTGAGATGCTTGCCGGTACATCTGGCCTGATCGCGATCTACGACGAGGAGAGTGGCGATGTCCTCCGCATCCGCGCATCGTCCCAACTTCCCCGCGAGATGTGGCCAGCCTTCGCCCCACTCCTCGACATGCCCGTGGGCGACCTCACCCGCCACGGCGTCGCCGTCCTGCGCGATGTTGCTGCCGACACGGGGCTGAACCTGCGCCAGATGATTGCCCTGCCGCTCACGGTGCGCCAGGCGGCGGTGGGCGTGATCTATGCCTTCCGCGCCGCGCTCAATGTCGATTTCTCTACCAACGACCGCCAGCTTCTCCAGGACTTCGCCGATCAGGCCGCGATTGCCGTTTCCAACGCCCGGCTCTACCAGGGGGTTCTGCGCGAGAAGCAGCGCCTCGACGCGATGATCGAGCAGAGCGCCGACGGGGCGATGATCATTGACAGCCGCTGGCGGATCACCACCTTCAACAAGGCGATGGAGCAGATCACCGGCTGGAGCCGCGAGGAGGCGATTGGCCGACCTTGCGCCGAGGTGCTGGGCATTCATAGCGCCCAGGGCGTCAATATCTGCCTGACCGACTGCCCGCTCCAGCGACGGCCCTTTATGGATAACCCCGTGGCCAATGGTCGGATCACCAGCCGCGACGGGCGCGAGTTCTATGCGCAGAGCCACTACGCCCCTCAGCGCGGCCCCGGTAGAGTCTTCCTTGGAGCTATCGCCAATGTGCGCGACATCACGGCGCAGCGCCGCGAGGCTGAACTCCAGAATACTTTTATCTCGGTGATCTCGCACGAGCTTAAAACGCCGGTCAGTATCATCAAGGGCTACGCCAGCACCCTTGCTCGCCAAGACGCCACCTTTTCGCAGGAGACGCTACGCGAGGGGCTGACGATCATCGAGGAGGAGGCCGACCGCCTGGCCCGCCAGATCCAGGATCTGCTCGATGTCTCGCGGGTGGCTGCGGGCGGCGTGCGCCTCGACCGCTCCGATTTCTCGCTCGTCAGCCTGGCCGCCGATGTGGTGCGCGGGTTTGCCGCCCAGACTGAGGGCCGCTTCGAGTTTGAGTTGCGCTTCCCCGATGAAATGTTGCCCGTTCATGGCGACTACGAGCGGCTGCGCCAGGTTTTAAGCAACCTGGTGTCCAACTCCGTGAAGTACAGCCCCGACGGCGGCACCATCCGCATCGGCGCCCGCGCCGAGGGTGACATGGCTATCGCCTACGTGTCCGACCAGGGTATTGGCATCGCCCCCGAGGAACAGGAGCAGATCTTCCAGCGATTCTACCGGGTCGATAACCGGCTGCGCCGCGAGACTCAGGGTAGCGGGCTGGGACTCTATCTGGCCCGCGCTGTGATCGAGGCCCACGGTGGCAAGATTTGGGTTGAGAGCCAGCTTAGTCGCGGCGCACGGTTCTTCTTCACTCTGCCGCTTGCCCGCCGCCAACTCACGGACTAAAAAGCCATCGCCTGAGCGTTTGCTTCTCCAGTGGCAATGATGGATACGCGCCGCGTATCGCGGCAGTACACTGAGGAGTATTCCCATGATCTCTATCCGCGTCAACCGTGGTATCTGGCATGTTACCCTTGCCGACGGACGGAAACTCTCTGGACGCTGCGCAACGTCCGGTGAGGCGCTGCGCGCCGCCACGCGGGCGGTACTCATCGTAACGACAGCCCAGAAAGCCTCCGTCGCATAACAACGTGGCCTAAGGCATGTTTCAATCTAGCTTGACAGTTCAGCGATGAAACGATGACGCGGTGAGGCGTTCCGTATCGCCTCATCGCCTCATCGCCTCATCGC
>CAIRFY010000419.1 GCA_903877945.1 uncultured Oscillochloris sp.
GATTGCCAATCTAAAATCCACAATCTAAAATCCACAATCT
The DNA here is from genome assembly GCA_903877945.1 of uncultured Oscillochloris sp. GTDB lineage: Bacteria > Chloroflexota > Chloroflexia > Chloroflexales > Chloroflexaceae > Oscillochloris. The sequence goes on from CAIRFY010000419.1 coordinate 41, forward strand.
AAAATCCACAATCTAAAATCCACAATCTAAAATCCACAATCTAAAATCCACAATCACAATGGTTGCATCAACATCGCTCCAATGCTATAGTACACTTATACGCGGCGGCGCTGGGCGATACTCGCTCACACGCGCCGCTGAAAGATCGCGGCGGTTTTCCGATGATGAGCAGTTTGAGGTGGCCCTGGGAAATTTCCCGGTGCTGTGTTCCGCTGCAAGGCCCTGGTCACTGGTAGTACAAACCTATTCTGACGTCTGGCGTGACGACTGGTGGTAATGATTGGCCGCCGATGAGATTGATCATATAGCCCTTGCGCCGAGCAGATCGGTTCCTTCCTACCTCATTGCGATATGGCTCCCTCCCCCTATCGCGCCCCCACGACCAGGGTTCTGCACTGCGGGCTGGCCCCGAAGCATTTCCTCGCCTGCCTCACCCGACACCAAATCTATAGGAGTAAAACGTACTAGCAATGTCGTACGAGAACAGGCGACCTGATGTCGCGGTCTTTATCGACTTCGAGAATGTCTATGTGAGCGTGCGCGATAAGCTCAACGCGAACCCGAATTTCGAAGCGATCATGGACCGCTGTAGCGACCTTGGCCGTGTGGTGATCTCCCGTGCCTATGCCGACTGGTATCGTTACCCGCGTGTGACGAGTGCGCTCTACGCAAATGCGATTGAGCCGATCTATGTGGCAACGTACTATTACGATAAGGACATGGGCCGGACCGGGCGGGCGATCAAGAATAGCGTCGATATGAACCTCTGTATCGATGCGATGAAGACGCTTTTTACCAACACGAATATCTCAAAATTCGTACTTGTGACGGGCGACCGTGACTTTATCCCGCTGGTGAATTCGATCCGTCAGCAGGGCAAAGAGGTCTATGTGATCGGGATCGGCGGGGCCGCCAGCACGCATCTGGCCCAGAGCGCCGATGAGTTTGTTTTCTATGAGCAGCTTGTCGGCAGGCAGCCGGGCGGCTCCGCTGCGGCAACCGCGATTGCCAACCGCTCTACCGAACTGAACCGGGGGGTTGAGGTACTCTACGAACACGTCTCCCACGCCGCTCCGGTTTATCACGCCGCTCCGGTTGCTCCGCATGCCCCGGTTGTCTCGGTCGCCCCGATGCCCCCCGCTACTCCGGCTGAGTCGGATATCTATACGGTGTTGGTCGAGGCGATCCATCTGGTGCGCAAGCGTGGCTATGTCTCGACGCTCGGCTCGATCAAGCTGGTGATGAAGGAGTTGATGGGCGGTGACTTTAAGGAGAGTCGCTACAAGGACATGGGCGGGCGACCGTTCGCCAAGTTCAAGGACTTTGTGATCGACGCCGAGAAGCGCGGCAAGGTACAGATCTTTACCAACGGTACGGTGAACGAGGTGTTCCTGCCCGGCGAGGATGCGCTGAAGCTGTCGCAGTTCGCCGCCGCCCTGACGGAGGAGCCAGCCGTGGAGCCGGTGTCCGATACGGTTGTTTCGCCGACCGGGCGTAAGGATTCGCGAAAGCCTGCGCCAGCCCCGGTTGCCGAGACTCCCGCCGCTGCTGCCGGTCGCCGTCGTCGTCGCCGCTCGCGCCGTGGCCAAGGCGGTGGTACCACCGCTGAGATCTCCTCGGTGCTAGATGACGTCGAGCTTGAGAGCGACAACCTTCTTGATCTGGAGTTGACGCCCCCGATCCTTGACGATGAGCCGATGCTGTCTGACCCCGTCGCCTATATGGACGAGTTACGCGCCATCGATGAGCGTGAGGCGATCACAGCGATTGAAGTCATCACCGAGGAGCAGACGGAAGATGAACTGGCCTCGGCGGGCATGCCTGCCGATGAACTGCTCGATGAGCTTGATGAGGAGTTTGCGACACCTGTCGCCGAATCCGAGTTTGTGTTCGAGATTGCGCCTGTGAGTGTGCAGGAGTCGGATGATCTGGCCTCGGCGGGTATGCCTGCCCGCGAGTTGATCGGTGAGCTTGAGACGAGCGTGGCTGACGCCGAGGAGTCGGAGTTCGTGGCCGAGGATGTCGAGGAGATTGAGGATGTCGTCCTCGCGCCGATTGACTTCAGCGACGAGGAGTGGGCTTTCTTCAGCACGATGATGCGTGGCTTTAGCAAGCCGGTGTCGTTCCAGCAGATCTTCGATGCGCTCCGTGGCCTGCGCAAGGATCAGAGCCTTACCCGGACGAACGAGCAACTGCGCACGATGGTGAAGCAGGCTATCAATAACGAGTTGCTTGAGCGCAGCGGTAGGGGCAAGCGGGTCTATTACGCCCTGAAGTCTGAGGGCTAGATACGGGAGGGATGGGGAGGACGAAATCCTTCCCATCCCTCTCTTTTTGAGTCTTTCGGTTATGATCATCAAAATTTGTGGCCTGCGAACTGCCGAACACGCATGTATTGCCGCTGAGGCGGGCGCTGATATGATCGGACTCGTGTTTGCGCCCAGCCGTCGGCAGGTGAGTGTGGCTGTCGCCACCGAGATCGCCGCCGCCGTGCGCCGCATGCCCCTCCCTCGCCCTCAGATTGTCGGCCTCTTCGTCAACGCGCCGGTCGCTGAGATCAACGCCGTGGCGGAGGAGGTCGGCCTCAACCTTGTGCAACTCAGCGGCGATGAGTCGTTCGCCGATACGCTGGGCATTCGTCTACAGATCATCACGTCGATCCGCATGGACGGATCAAAGCGTGAGGCTGAGTGGATCGGGGCGGGGGTGCGGCTACTGGTTGATGCCCATGTGTCAGGAGCCTACGGCGGTACTGGCACCCGCGCCGACTGGCAGCGGGCTGCCGATTTGGCGCGGCGTGTCCCGCTGATCCTGGCGGGCGGGCTCGATCCGACGAATGTTGCCGAGGCTATTGCCCAGGTGCGCCCACTAGGCGTGGATGTGAGCAGCGGGGTTGAGGAGGGCGGGGTCAAGAGCGCGACGAAGATCCGGGCGTTTATCGCCGTCGCACGCGGGACACCTGGCCTGTGAGGGGTGATCGTGCGGCGCTGACCGCCCTTGGCACGGCTATCGGCCTCGCCAGTGCTGCATGTGGCGTGCGCTGGATTTTCCTGCGGCTCCGGCGTGTTATCCTCGTCCCCACGCGCCACCGCACCCCGCCGATTGGCCCCGCCGAAATCGCGCCGCGCCAGCGGCGGATCGTGGTCAGCGACCTGCACCTCGGCGGCGGGGATCGGCTGGACGATTTTGATGACGACCTGGCCTTTGCTGAGTTTGTTGACACCTACGTGTGCCGCGACGAGCCGACCGACCTGATCCTGGCCGGTGATACGGTAGAATTCCTCCAAGTGCGCCTGCCCGACCTTGACGACGATGACTGGTCGGAGCAGGCCGCCGAGCGGCGGATTGCGACGATCATCGCCGCGCACCCCCTGGTTTTTGCGGCACTGGCCCGTTTCGTCACTGGCCCTGAGCGCCAGCTCACAGTGCTGATTGGCAACCACGATTTTGAACTGCACTACCCGGCGGCTAAGGCCCGCCTCGCCACCGCCGTCGGTCTGTCCCTGGGTGACCCACGGCTGCGCTTCGGGGTGAGCTACCACGGCGGCGGGGTTTACCTGGTGCATGGCAACCAGTTCGATGCCTGGAACCGCTTCGTCTACTTCGACGGGATCAGCGAGCCGTTCGAGGTGGTGCGCGGCACCCAGTTGGTGAAGGAGGTCATCAACGATCTGGAGGACGACACGCTCCAGATTGCGCCGCTGATCGATAACGTCAAACCAACATCGGCCTTCTTCTGGTATCTGTTGGCCCTGCCGAGGCTGCGCAACAAAGCGTCGCGGCAGTTCTTTCTGCGCGGGGTGACGGGCTTCCTCCAGGTGGTGGCGTGGCCAAGCCCGCACCAGATGCCGATCACCGGGCGCGGGCCGGGCGGGCTACTCAGCGCACCCATCTTCCTCGGCCTCTGGGCCTGGGTGGCGAACCTGCGCCGTCAGCGCGTGGCCCGCCAGCGCAAACTGGCCCGCCAGGTGAGCGAGGTGGCCGGCGATCTCCCCCCGCCCGACCAGGTGATCGCCCAGGTGCAGATCGAGGCCACCCGCCAGATCCGCCGCGAGATGCGCAGCTTCAACAACGCATATGCCCGCGAAATGCTGCGGATCGCCCGCCAGCCCGAGCATTGTAACGACCGCGTCTTCGTCTGTGGGCACACCCACCAAGCCCTTGTCGTGCCCCTTGGCGCGGGGCAGACCTACGTCAACACGGGGACGTGGACGGAGATTATCCATGATGTGGCCGCGATGATCCGCCAGGAGCAGCGATTTCCTTTTTTGGAAATTACCTATCCCGAGGGGGACGTGCCACAGAGTTGCCTGCTGGTGTGGCTGGACAGCGACGATCCGCCGCAGCCGTGGCAGAACGGATCGGCAATGGAGCGCCGCCGTAGGAAAATTCGGTTACAATAGTCGTAGTACCCTGGCTGTGCCGCTCTGGCCCTGGGGTGAGTTGTACTGTACCTGAAGGGTTTTATTCTATGAAGAATCTGTTTCGGATCGTTGGCGTCGCTGTTTTTGTCGGTGTGGCTGTCCTGATCTTCCGCGCCCTGCGCCAGTATCGTGAGGACAGCGTGTTTGACCTGGCTCCAGCCGCCGCCGGTGGCGGGCAGAAGCGCAGCATCAGCCCCGAGTTGCTGAGCATCCTGGCTGACCCGGCCGACAAGGGGCCGATTGAGCTGCTGACCGACGGCGCGGGTAAGGAGTGGCTGGTGAATCGCCGCAACGGCTACCGCTACCCGGTCGAGGACGGCATTCCGATCATGCTGCTCGAAGAGGGTGAGAAGAATAAGGACGAGGGTCTGATCCAGAAGTAGGGTTGCGGCAACAGGCGACAGAAGGGAGAGTTATCACGGGAGGGTATCCTCCCGTGATAACTCTCCCTTCTAGAATGTTGAGAGGGCGAATCTTGTCTACCACTGAAACGACACCGGCGGCGGGCCGCTTCGGCCCCTATGGCGGGCGCTATGTCCCTGAGACGCTGATGCCAGCGGTGACGGCCCTAGAGGCGGCCTATCGCGAAGTTCAGGGCGACCCGGCTTTCTGGGCCGAGCTTGATGAACTCCAGCGCACGTACACCGGACGCCCGACGCCCCTGACCTACGCCCGGCGGCTCAGCGCGCAGCTTGGCGGCGCGCAGATCTACCTCAAACGCGAGGATTTGGCCCACACTGGCGCGCATAAGATCAACAACGCCCTCGGCCAAGGTCTGCTTGCCAAGCGCATGGGGAAGCGCCGGATCATCGCCGAGACCGGGGCGGGCCAGCACGGCGTGGCCAGCGCCACCGTCTGTGCCCTGCTGGGCATGGAGTGCGTGGTCTACATGGGCGTGGACGACATGGCCCGGCAGAGCCCGAACGTCTTCCGCATGCGCCTGCTTGGAGCGGAGGTGCACGGCGTGGAGAGCGGCTCGCGCACGCTGAAGGACGCGATCAACGAGGCCATGCGCGACTGGGTGACGAACCCGGACAGCTACTACCTGCTTGGATCGGCCCTCGGCCCGCACCCCTACCCAACGATGGTGCGTGACTTCCAGCGCGTGATCGGCCAGGAGGCCCGCGCCCAGATGCTCGCGCAGGTGGGGCGTCTACCCGATGTGGTGGTGGCCTGCGTGGGCGGCGGATCAAACGCCATCGGGATCTTCCACCCGTTTTTGGACGATGCCAGCGTGGCTCTGCGCGGCGTGGAGGCGGGCGGGCGCGGTCAGAAGCTAGGCGACCACGCCGCCCGCTTCCTCTCGGCCCTCCCCGGCGTCCTCCAGGGCACCTACTCGTACGTCCTCCAGGATGAGAACGGCCAGATCGCCCTGACCCACTCGATCTCGGCGGGCCTCGACTACGCCAGCGTTGGGCCTGAGCACGCATGGTTGCACGACACCGGGCGCGCCGTTTACACCTCCGCCGACGATGAGGAGGCGCTCGACGCCTTCGAGACTCTCTCGCGCAACGAGGGGATCATCCCGGCACTGGAGAGCGCCCACGCCATCGCCGAGGTGATCAAGCTGGCCCCGACCATGCGGCCCGACCAGATCATCCTGGTGAATCTCTCTGGGCGCGGCGACAAGGACATCTTCACGGCGGCTGATGCCCTGGGGATGGCGATCTGAGAGGCACGCCCATGAAAACCTGTATCATCCTGAACCCCTGGGCCGGGCGCGGCACGGCGGGGCAGCGGCGACCCGAACTGGAGGCCGCCCTGCGCGCCGCCGAGGTGGACTTTGATCTGGTGGAAACCCACGCCCGTAGCGGGGCCACCGAGCTGACGTACCAGGCGATGGATCGTGGCTACGACTGCGTGGCGGCGGTGGGCGGCGACGGCACGATCAACGAGGTGGTGAACGGACTCCTGGGCGGGCGCGAGCGATTCGGACGCGAGGCCGCCCTGGGGATTGTGCCCCTCGGCACTGGTAGCGATTTTGTCAAGGTGCTCACTGGCGTTGAGCCAAACGACCTGGCCGGGGCCGCACGTCGTCTGGCCGCCGGGCGCACTCGTCCGGTCGATGTGGGCCTGATCAGTGTCGAGTCGCCAGCCGGTGTGGAGCGCCGCTACTTTATCAACGGGCTCGGAATGGGCATCGACGCCCAAGTGGCCGTGGAGAGCCTGAAGCTCACTGGACTGAAGGGCTTTGCGGTCTACCTCATGGCGATCATCCGCGCCATGGCCTCCTACAAGGCTCATATGATGACCGTGCGCTTTGATGACTACGAGGTGCGCCGCCGCCTACTCTTCGCCAGCGTGGCCAGCGGGCGTAGCCAGGGTGGCGGATTCCTGATGACCCCATCGGCCCTGATTGATGATGGCATACTCGACCTGTGCATTGTCGATAAGCTGCGCCTTGACCAGATCATCCGCTACCTGCCCAGGCTCATGGAAGGCACCCACACCACGCTCCGCGTGGTGACGATGGGCCGCGCCCGACATATCGAGGTCACGTGCCAGAATGGGATTCCAGTGGCCACTGACGGCGAGGTGGTGGCCACCGCCGCCACCCGCGTGTGTGTGGATGTGGTGCCGGGGGCGGTGCAGTTGGTGATGTGAACATCAGGGCTGATGCAAAATCGTGTGATCGCCGCTCAGCGCTCACCCCCCAGCCCCCTCTCCCTCACGGGGAGAGGGGC
>CAIRFY010000420.1 GCA_903877945.1 uncultured Oscillochloris sp.
CGAAGGCGTGTACGCCCTTGGCAAGGGTGTGCGTGGTGCGCGTGTGTGTGCCGTAAGCCATCAGGTCGCCCCCGCGCAAGAAGAGGATTTCTGACTCGGTGGCAGGCTGCGCGGTGGCGCTGGGCGGGATGCCTGTGGGAACAGCCGTGGGAACAGCCGTGGGCGGGATGGCCGTGGGAACAGCCGTGGGCGGGATGGCCGTGGGAACAGCCGTGGGAACAGCCGTGGGAACAGCCGTGGGCAGGATGGCCGGAGCGACGGTCGGGGGAAGCGCCGTGGGCGGGACAGCCGTGGACGAAGGCACGATTGCGCAGCCAGCGCAGAGCAGAAGCGAGAGAATGATAAAACTAATCCGTGTGCGAGTATTTGGCATAAGATTGCAGCCCGTAGATTGCAGATTACAGATCTCTGCAATCTACAATCTGCAATACATTAGGCACCGGGTTTCGTCACCAGTTTCGCATCATCAGTAATGAGAATCTTGATCTTCTGAGCGGCCTCGGCATTGCTCTTCAGCTTCTCGACCCAGGGCAGGAAGGTATCGGTAAATGCCTTCTGGCCGGGCTGGGTGTTTAGCACATCGCGACTCTCCAGGCTACGAATAGTCGGCAGGTCGAGAAGTTGGATAATATGCCAGCCGAACTGCGATTTTACGAGGCGCAGTTCATCCTTCTTCATGCTAAAGACTGCCGCGTCGAATTCAGGTACAAACAGGCCACGTGGAGCCCAGCCGAGGTCGCCGCCCTTCACCTTTGAGCCAGGATCCTCCGACTTCTGGGTGGCAAGCTGCGCAAAGTCCGCGCCGTCCTGGAGTTGTTTGAGCAGCGCATCGGCCTCGACCTTGCGTGCGTCTACCTTGTCGGCGGTGGCGGCCAGCAGGATGTGGCGAGCGTGAACCTGCTCCATCGTGGTATGGGTGAGGAGCATCCGCTCAACGACCTGGTCGCGCTCTAGCAGGCCGCGCAACTGCTCCAGCGACGAGATTTTATTCTTCTGGAGGAAGGCGAGGAAGGCGGCATCGTCCCCCGCGCCATTCTGCTGCTTAATCTGACTAAGCTGGTCATCGACCTTCTTCTGGTCAACGGTGACATTCTCGACCTTCGCCTCCTGCACGACCAATTCAACCTGGATAAGCTGTTTGATCACCTCGCTGGGCGGAGTGCCGGGCCGGTAGGCGCGCACAAAGTCACCGCGAGTGATCGTGGTGTCGCCCACCTGGGCCACCGCCTCGGTGCTGGTGATGTCGCCGATAGCCTGGGGCAGAGGCAGGGCGGTAGGCACCGACGATGTCGGTATGTTGGCGGCAGGAGCGGAGGTACCTGCGGGAACGGAGGTACCTGCGGGAGCGGAGGTACCTGCGGGCATTGGGGTGTCTGTGGGAGCGGAGGTTGCGACCAAGGCGGAGCCTCCGGTCAGCGCGAAAGCCAGGCCAGCGCCAATCGCCAGCAGCAGCAGGGCACCCGCGATCAGGACGGCCAGCGGAGGGCGACTGCGCGAGGGAGGCGGATCGTCATCGTGATTAACCTTAATGGCTTCCAGCGTGTCGGTATCATCATCGTCGTACGTTTCAGTCACATCATCGGTCACCGTCATCTCCTCACATCGTCAGGGCACGCCGAACATGCCCTGACCGGTATTTGCCATCTATCGCACACATCGTACCATATCGCAGAATTGACCGCGAATGATGCTATACTGCCCGTGCTATGCATGTACATAGGGTTGGAGAGCAGAATGCCGGTTCTGCGCCCGCTGGCCCGCATCTGGACGGCTCTACTCATCTTCACAGCGCTGATGCTGGCCCTTGGCCTTGTCCTGCGTTGGCTGCTGCCCGCCGCCCCCTGGGCCGAGTCTCCTACGGTGGGGGTTAGTTCCCCCTTTGATGGTGCCCTCAATGTGCTGCCGCGCAGCGAGGTCAGCCTTGATTTCAGTGCGCCGATGAACCGGGCCTCTACGCTGGTCGCACTGCGGATTGTGCCGCCGACGCCGGGCGGATTCCGCTGGTCGGACGACGCCCGCCAGCTCGTCTTTACCCCAGAGACGACTCTGGTTCCTGATACAGAGTACGCGATCATTGTCGGTGGCGCTGCCCTTGGTCAGTGGTGGCGACCGATTACCGCGCCGCGCCAGATCCGCTTTCACACAGCATCTCTGCCTGCGGTCGTCGCCGCTTTGCCCAACTCTGCCAACACCCCTCTCGATGGCGCTATCGCCGTCGTCTTTAGCCAAGCGATGGTTCCTGCCGACAAGCTGGATCAGCCGGTTGATCTTCCACAACTGCGCATCGACCCGCCGGTTCGCACGCAGATGCGTTGGCTGGATCAGACGACGTTGCTGATCCGTGCGGACGCGCCGCTACAGGCGGCCACACACTACACCGCCACGATTGCGCCCGACCTGACCGATCTACGCGGCGTCGATCTGGGCCGATCCTATCGCTGGAATTGGAGCACCGCATGGCCCGAACTGATCGGCCTCGTCCCCGCTCGCGATGCCCGCTGGGTCAGCCCGCACCAACCCCTGGCCTTGACGTTCGCTGCGCCCCTTGATGACTCGCAGCTGCGTTTCAAGATCGATCCTCAGGTAGATGGACAGATCACCTCGGCGATTATGGGCGCAACTCAGGTAATCACTTTTACGCCACAGGTTGGCTGGGAGTATGGGCGCAGCTACCGCGTGAGTCTGGACACCAACCCGGATCTCGCCGCACCGCCCGACCTCGCCTGGCGATTCAGCGTTGAACCGCAGCCTGGCCTGATCGCCTTCTTCCCTGGCCTGGGGCAGACGCTGCCGGTTGGGCAGGAGGTGCGCCTGGTCTTTAATACGCCGATGAACGAGGCGTCCCTGCGCACGGGTATGCGGATCGATCCGCCGGTGAGTAGCTTGCCCGTGCAGGTGAGCGAGACTGAGGTACGTCTGCGGCCAAGCCTACGGCCCTCGACGACCTACACGCTCACGATTGACGCCGCTACACGTGATCGCAGCGGCGAACCCCTCGGCATCACGGCTACCGTACATCTGAGATCCGCCCCCGCCGAACCGTCGCTCCGTGCGCCCGATGCCGGCGCGAATGTGATCAGCCTGCCGATCAGCCGAACGGCCAAGATTGTCCTGGAGCGCATCAACCTCTCGCGACTTGACATAAGCCTCTACCGGCTGGACACGCCGACTGCGGTGCGGGCGATGGGCCTGACGCCCGCCGAGTGGCGCGATTTCAGCCCCGAGCGTTATGGTCAGGTCTTGGCCCGTGGCTGGCAACTGCCCCTGACTGACCGCGCCGATGTTCCGACGCACGATCCGATCACGGTGGCGCTCGCCGATGGTGCGCCGCTGGAACCTGGTATCTACTACCTGCGGGCGATCTCCCCGGAGGGGCCACGGATCGATCTGATCCTGACGGTGTCGTCGGTGGCACTCACGCTGCGCCAGAATGATAGCCAGATGCTGGTCTGGGCCACCGACAGGGCCAGCGGCACGCCGGTGGCCGGGGTGCCGCTGCACATCTACGACGGTGATACGCCGATTGCTCACGGGACGACCGGGGCCGACGGGGTGTGGCGGCAGCCGATTCCGCGCTTGGCTGGGGGCAGGCCGTACCTCGCTGTCGCCGAAGGCTCCGCACCAACGCTCGTGCGCAGCGACTGGCTGGTTGCTGCTCCGTCCGGTGCGGTTAGACCACACTTCCGCAGCATGATCTTCCTCGACCAACTGGCCTACCGTCCCGGTGACCGTGTGCAGATTGGCGGATTCGTTCGGCTGTTCCGCAACGGCGGCATGGCCCTGCCTGCCGCCGATACGCCATGCCGCATGCATCTCATGTCGGATGAATCTGGTGCGCTCGGCCCGAGTGCAGCCTGTACGGTGGACTCTACCGGTGTGGTGAGTGGCGCGTTGCTCCTCTCGTCGCTCCAGCCCCCTGGTGACTACCGATTGCGTGTCCACGCGGGCGACGGCACCGCTGACCTGAGCCTGCGCGTCTCCGCTGAGGCGACGCCCATCACCCTACACATCTCTCCCGCCAGCGGTGGGCAGGTGATTATTGCGGCCAGTCAAGCCGGGTTGCCCCTAGTGGGAGCCACGATTAGCTGGACCTTGAACCTAGAGCCTCTGGCACTGCCCGTCGCCCCCGAGGGGTTTCAGGTTGCCGCCAATCTGCCTGCGCCTAGACAGATCAGCGGATCGGGCACGACCGACAGCGATGGTCGGTTTGCGGTGGCGCTGCCCACCCGCGAGGCACCACAAGCCCAGGTGCGCTATCGCTTGTGGGCAGGGCTGAGCGTCCCCGGTGAGCCGACGGCGAGTAGCCAGATTGCGGGCATGATCCAGCCAGGCGACGACCGGGTCGGGCTGCGCCTGCCGAGCCGGGTTGTGCTGGGCAATGAGCGGACAACCGTTGGTCTGCTGGCCCTCGCCGCAGACGGCGGCCCCGCAGCGAATCGACAGATCGGCGTGGCGGTCTACCGACGCGGCGATACGGACGGGCGACCGATTATCACGCGCAGCGCCGTCAGCGACGCCCAGGGCCGCGCCGATGTGCAACTCGTCCAGCTTAACCCTGGAGCCTACGAGGTTGTCGCCAGCCTGGGCGGTAGCGCCAGCAGCGTCGGGTTATGGGTGGCGGGGGGGCGTTACATAGGCTGGCAGAGCGCGCCGGGGCAGGTGGAGGTGGTGACCGACCGCGACAGCTACCGCCCTGGCGATGTGGCGCGCCTGCTGGTGACTGCTCCGTTTGTACAGTCGAACCTGCTGCTTACCACCGAGCGAGGTAGCCTGCGCAGCGTGGAGGTACGCGACCTGCGGGCCAGCCAACTGATCACGCTTGCGATTACCCCGGATATGGCCCCGGCGATCAGCATCGGCGCGGTGGTGTCGGCTGGTGCTGATCGGCTGGCAGGCAATGCGGCCATCCGCATCAGTGACGGTTCGCCCGCCCTCGCCGTAGCCGTCGTCGCGGACAGTCAGCAGTATGCACCGTCCGGCACGGCAGTGCTGACCGTTACCGGCATCCTCGGCGGCGCGGCGGCGGCGGCCAACCTGCGCGTCGCCATCGCCCCCGCCGACTCGGCCATCAACACCGTAGCCCTGGCACAGCTTGCGCCGCCGCCTATGCCTCCCTTGGAGACAGCAATGCTCACGCCGGGCGTGGCGGCAACCGATCCACCGACGGCTACCGCCGTGCTGATGGGTGGCGATGGTTCCCTGGTGCCGTTCAGCACCGTAGCCGACGCCGCTGGCCAGATGATTGTGCGCGTGCCCCTGCCGGATTCGAGTGGCCGCTGGCAGATCAGCGTGTATGCCGCAGCGGGTGCCGATCAGTTCGCCGTCGGATCGACCGTTGTCACCACCAGTGCGCCCCTTGATCTTACGCTGGAGGCTCCACCATCCCTACGGCCAAGCGACCGCGCCGAGGTCAGCCTGCTGATGCACAACACCAGCCTCGTCACGCAGGCGCTCCAGATACACCTGCGCACAACCGGCGGCGACATCGATCCGGCCACGTCCAGCGACCAACCGGTGATCCTTGGCCCCGGCGGTGTCCAGCGATTGGCCTGGACACTCAGCCCGCGCACGGGGACGAGCGTCGTCTCCCTGCACTACGAGGTGATCGGGGCCGATCTGAATAAGCAGGTGGATCGCAACCTACCAGTGATGCCCGATGTGTTAGATCCAACACCGCCCGCTGACGAGCCAACGGGCAACGCACCCGCCCAGATCAGCATGTACCAGGAATATCTCGACCCGCTCAGCGGCGCACGGATCAACCCGGACGCCCTGCACGTCGGCCAGATCATCGCCCTGCGAGTGACGTTGATCAGCACCCGACCGCTCCTGGGCAGCAGCCTGGAGATCGGCCTACCCAGCACGTTCCAGCCGATCACGCTGAGGTTGCCCGCGCCCTTCGTCCATGCCGGGCCGATCAGTCCGGCGGCGCGCAGCCTATACGTCAAGGCCACCACAATCGCGTCAGGCGTCTACACCCTGAGCGTCACAGGCCGCATCGCCAACGCGGGCGAATTCCGCGCCCCAGGGACACGGCTGATCCTCGACGAGGATAGCCTGCCGCCGGTGGTGGCGGCACCCAGTCCGGCGCTGACGGTTGGTGTAAGGCTGTCGCCCTAAACCTAATCATATACGTTTTTTAAAAATGTCAGATTTGCTGACATTTTTAAACAAACGTATCATCTTCAATTCTGACGAGGATTGACGTGCGTTTTCGGCGAATGACAAACAACGAACAACCACAGGCCAGGGGCCGCAGCCTATCGGCTATTACTACAGTTGTAAATATCTTCGCAGAAAGGCTCCCGCCGATCACCCCCCCTAGCCCCCCCGCACGCGGGGGGGAACCAATGCATTGTTCC
>CAIRFY010000421.1 GCA_903877945.1 uncultured Oscillochloris sp.
ACTGGGCGGCTTCCAGGGCCGTAAAGGCGATGGTGAACCGGGTGTGACCGTGATGTGGAACGGCTTTCAACGCCTGATGGAGGTTGCTGATATGTACCGTATTATGCATCAGGATGCCGTATCTTCCCTCTTCCCCCTCTCCATCGAGACAGCATAAACGTTCTGGGTAAAGATATGCCCCGTGAGGGAGAGGGGCAGGGGGTGAGGGCCGGAGGGTGACTTTGCATGCGCGCCCTCACCCTACAGGCATTGTCGGTTTGACAAGATGGCAGCCTGGGGATATACTCAGTTCTGATTAATCAACGAGGGGATATGCGCGCATGACCAATGATCGCCATCTGCTGTTGCTTGGCCTGTTACGCGCTCAGGAGATGCACGGCTATCAACTGAACGAATTTATCGATCAGCAGATGGACTTCTGTGTTGACCTGAAGCGATCAACGGCGTACTACCTGCTCGATAAGCTCTGTCGCGATGGGTATGTGGCCGAAGAGGTCGAGCGCGAGGGCAATCGGCCTGAGCGGCGGGTCTATCGCATTACTCCGGCGGGTGAGGTGCATTTTCAGGATTTGCTTCGTCAAAATTTGGCGACCTATGTGCCCCCTGTCTATGCTGAGGACATCGGTGTGATCTTTGAGCATCAGATGGCGGCTGATGAGAGCTTGCGTCTGCTCAACGCTCGGCGCGAGGCGATTCAGTCCTACCGCGCTCGTCTTGAGGTACTGCACGTCAACCTGCCGCCTTCACATACGGCGGTGATCGAACATCACTTGCTCCATGTCGATGCGGAGATTGTGTGGGTTGACCGGCTGATCGCCGCACGTTTGAAGCGTTCGCCAACAACTCCCGCGCTACACGAATGAGGACAAACATGAGTGAGTTGGCTATCGAGGCCCGTGGCCTCGTGAAGCGCTATGGTGATCTGACGGCGGTCGATGGGATCGACCTACAGGTGTCCTCCGGCACAATCTACGCGATGCTCGGGCCAAATGGTGCCGGGAAGACGACGACGATCAATATGCTCACAACCCTCGTGCGGCCAACGTCCGGCGAGGCGCGTGTGGCCGGTTGCGATGTGCTGCGCCAGGCTGAGCAGGTGCGCCGCCGGATCGGCGTAACCTTCCAGGATATTGTTCTTGACCAGGATCTTACCGGTCGGCAGGTACTCGATATTCATGGCCGACTCTATCGGCAGAACGGCGACCTTCGACGTAAGCGGATCACTGATCTGGTTGATCTCGTGCAACTCGGGGATGCCATCGACCGCATTGTGAAGACCTACTCGGGCGGTATGAAACGCCGGCTTGAACTGGCTCGCGGTCTGATGACAGATCCGACCGTCCTTTTTCTCGATGAGCCGACCCAGGGTCTTGATCCGCAAAACCGCGCCGGTATCTGGAGCTACATTCGCGATCTGAACCGTCAGCAGGGTCTGACGCTGCTGCTGACAACGCATTACATGGAAGAGGCTGAGGCTCTGGCCAGCCAGGTGGGCATTGTCGATCACGGCAAGCTGGTGGCACAAGGCACCCCCGCCGACCTGGTGGCGCAGCTTGGTGCCGACGTGATCCGCGTGCGTGGCGATGGCGACTCCAGCCACTTTGTCGCGGTGATCACCGGGATGCCGTTTGTTGAGCGGGTCGAGTCTGACAGTGATAGCAATAACATTTCGGTTTATGTGGATAGCGGCAGCCGTCGGCTGGTGGAGATCCTCGGGGCGAGTAGCGGCAACGGCTATCAGGTGGAGGATGTGACAGTGGCACGGCCAAGCCTCGGTGATGTGTTCCTACACTATACCGGTCGGGCACTCAGAGATTAGATCACCGCGCCACCGCGCCACCGCGCCACCGCGTCACCGCGTCACCGCGCCACCGCGTCACCGCGTCACCGCGTCACCGCGCCACCGCGTCACCGCGTCACCGCGTCACCGCGTCACCGCGCCACCGCGTCACCGCGCCACCGCGTCACCGCGTCACCGCGTCGTCGGGTTCAGTCCTTCTGCATTTTGCATTTTGCATTTTGCATTTTGCATTGACATCAGGGGTAGTGCGATGTACGCGACCTATGTGATCTGGTCGAAGCACATGACCAAGTTTTGGCACAGCGTCGGGGAACTCTTCGGTCTGGCGCTCCAGTCGATACTGTGGGTGGTGCTGTTTGGGGTCGGTATGCGCGGGATGGTGGGCAATGTGGGCGGGAACGACTACATGTCCTACATCCTGCCCGGCATCATCGCCCTGAGCGCCCTCGGTGGTGCGGTGGGTGGCGGGATGGTGCTGCTCGACGAGCGGCTGCGCGGGATCACCAAGGAGTACCTCGCCGCGCCAATTCCTCGTCTGAGTATCCTGCTCGGGAATGCCACAAGCACCGCGACGAAGGCTCTGATCCAGGCGTCGATTATGCTGGTGGTTGGCATGCTTATGGGTGCGCGTCTGGCGGTAACCCCCCTGGGCTGGCTCGCCGCCATGCTGCTGCTGGCCCTGTTTGCGATTGGCTTCAGCGGGCTGGCCTTGGCGGTGGCCGCAGTCTCGCGTACAATCGGCGGCTACCACGGCATGATCTTCCTCTTCAACTTGCCCCTGCTGTTCGCCTCGAATGCGCTCTACCCCCTGAAGGTGCTGCCGACCTGGATGCAGGTGATCGTGCTGCTCAATCCCACGACCTACGTGATCGATGCGGTGCGCGCCCTGGCCTTCGGTGCCGATCCGACCATTCCGCTGCTGCTCAGCCTTGCAGTTGTGCTGCTCTTCGCCATCCTCGGTATCTGGCTGGCCCTGAGCCTTTTTCAGCGCAGTGTTCTCCGTGGGTGACGCTTTATCATCCGTCGTACTATGACTCACCCACTCCTGCGCGGCAGTTGGCTCGCCCGGCATGCCTTTGCGCTGATCATCTTCGTCACGATGATCGGCCTTGGCATCTGGCAACTCGACCGGCTGACCCAGCGCCGCGCCGCCAATGCCGAGCGGTTGGCTGTCCTCGACCAAAATCCGGCCACCCTCACGGATAACGCTGCTCAGGCCCGATCTCTGGTCGGGCGCAGGGTACGCCTACGTGGAACCTATCTGAACGAACAGAGTGTCCTCCTGCGCGGCCAAACAACGGACAGCGGGGTGATCGGCGTTCACCTGCTGACCCCGCTACGGCTCAGCGGCACCAACGTAGCGGTGATGGTGGATCGCGGCTGGCTACCGACCGATCAGGCCCGCCCTGCGGCGCGTGTGGCCTTTGCGGTCGTCCGCGAGGTGACGCTTGAGGGTCTAGCCCTGCTAGGAGAGTCGCGGCCCAACACGCTCCTTGCCGGGATGGATCTGCCTATGCCCGGCGAGCAGCGCATCGACGCATGGCTGCGCGTGGATGTCGGGAAGATGCAGGCTCAGATCGATACCCCGCTGCTGCCCGTTTACGTTGAGTTGCTACCCTCCGCTGATGGCCCGCGCCTACCGCAGCCGGTCGATCCGCGCCTGCTCAACGATGGCTCACATCTGAGCTACGCCCTCCAGTGGTTCGCCTTCTCGCTCATCCTGACGATTGTTTACGCTGCCCTGATACGTCAGGAACTGCGGCGAGGCTGAGACAAAAAAGGCAATACCGCAAAAGTAACGCTGTCATTCTGAGCGAAGCGAAGAATCCCGGCCGGGATTCTTCGCTTCGCTCAGAATGACAGGACGCTTCACAGCGTTACTTTTGCGGTAGTGCCAAAAAAGACTGG
>CAIRFY010000422.1 GCA_903877945.1 uncultured Oscillochloris sp.
ATGATCGAGATTGTTGACTACGCCGATCCCGAGAGCAGTCCGATTTCGCCGCAGCCCTCGCGCCTGCTTACGATGGGTATCGTCACCGGCGTCATTCTGGGTCTGATCTTTGCGATTTTGCTCTATGTACTCCAGCGATTCCTTATGCCTGGGCCTGCCTCTGATACCTCGAAAAATAACGAGATCTCACCGAGTACCACGGCTCTGGCTAGAAATACACCCCAGTGACCAAAGCAGGGTTCTGTCGTGTATAAACTGATCGATTACACGCGCCGCCTGAACGGGGTGATCGTTGCGACCTCGGATGGCCGCTGGGATCTGGCCCGTGTGCTGGTTGGGATGAGCATCCTGATCTTGGGGATGCTGTACGGCATGATCCTCGCCACCGGCGTGTCGCTCGTCTACGCGCTGGTACCGCTGATTGCCGCCGTGGGGCTGTGGATGGTCTTTGCGGCACCCGAGTACGCGGCCCTGGCTCTCTGCGGGTTGCGCTGGGGCTTCGTCTTTGATGCCTTCGACCGCTCGCTAAAAATCCAGTCACCAGCCGTCCCCCTGGCGATCCTGCTCTTGATCATCATGCTCTCTCTGCGGTTTGGCCCGCAGAAACGTAAGCTGGTGAGCGACCCGATCGCGTGGCTGATCGTGTTCTACCTGATTTATGTGTGTATGGGCATCTGGTACGCTGATTTCACTGGTCCAGTGCAGGGGCGGATCGGCGACTTCATCAAGGACGTGCTGATTTGCCTCGTGATTATGAACTTCCTGGTTTCGCCAGTCCTCTTTGAGCGCACGATCTGGCTGATCGTCGGGGTCGCCGCGCTGCTGGCGACGCTGACGATCTACCAGGAGGTGACGCAGACCTACGATAACAGCTACTGGGATCTGGCTCGGGTGAAGATCGCCTTTATCGTGGATGGCCAGGCTGATCGCCCACGGGCGGGCGGGCCGCTCGGCGACCCGAACTTCTACGGGCAGATCCCGGTGCTGGCTTTTCCCTTCGCCCTCTGGCTGATCTTTAACGGCAAGACGTGGCTCGGCAAGCTGGGCGGCGGCTACGCGCTACTGGTGCTGCTCGGGGCAATTGGCCTGACCTACTCGCGTGGCACGTTCCTGGCCTTCGCCGTGGCGCTGCTGGTCTACTTCATCTACTTTGGCTTTAACCCGCGCTACCTGCTCTTCATGCTGCCCATGGCTGTGGCCGCCTATTTGGCGGCACCGTCTGATCTGAAGAACCGACTGGCCACGCTCACGGAGTTGGTGCCGAGTAATCAGACATCCACCGTGTCGGACACCTCGTTTCTTGGGCGCTCGGTCGAGGTGATGATTGCGTTCGATATGTTCCTCGATAACCCGATCCTCGGGGTTGGGGCCGATAACTACCGGCCCCATTATGTCACCTACATCCGCGAGTATGGTAGTGCGGTGCAAGATAAGGAGCGCAACGCACATAGCTTTTACCTGGAGATTGCCGCTGAACACGGTATCATCGGGCTGGGCATGGTCTTGTCCATGATTGTGCTGGCGCTGCAGTACTCACATCAGGCCCGGCAGACATTCCTGGCTGCGGGCAACCGCCGCTGGGCCGATCTCTCCGCGTGCTTTCAAATTAGCTTTATCGGCTACCTGATCACTGCGATCTTTCTCCACGGCGATTACCCGCGCCTCTTCTGGATCGCCCTGGCCCTGGCGGTGGGGCTCAGACAGGCCGG
>CAIRFY010000423.1 GCA_903877945.1 uncultured Oscillochloris sp.
CCCATTGTGAAGGGGCCGGGTGTCATCTTCTCGGCCCAAAAATCGGGACAGGCTGGATCGAGGGCCGGGCGCGTATCGGCACCCAGGCGGTCGAGCAGGGTTGCCGCCTGGGCACGCAGGGCCGGGTCGGCGCACATCGTGGCCGGGTTGAAGGCGGCAGCGTTGAGGCGCAGCACGACATCATCGAGGTGACCGCGTAGGCTTGTAACCGAGGCAGCGGAAGCCTCGTCAAGCGCCTCGGCGGTGAGGAAGAGCGCCCGTACATCACCCAATGCCAGAAGTTGCGATAGCAGCAATACAGCACGCTGTGGCTGTCCGTCGGTCGCCCAGTGGCCCACTGCCAGCAGCAGAGTCTCGCGCCAGAGCGGCTCAGACCACTGTGCGAACAGGCTCGTCATATCATCGCGCTCGTCGAAATCGCGAGCGGCCAAATACTCCTGCAAGGTAAAGTGGACAAAGCTATAACCCTGGTCGCGCTCTTGGATGATGCCACTGTGCAGCGCGAGCAGATAGAGGAGAGCCTGCACGTGGTCGTTGATCTTCTGACGAGGCCATCCGTCCGGCGTGTAGATCGGAGCCATGATGTCCTGGGCCTCCCACAAACGAACCTCACGTCTGCGTAGACGCAGCATCGCAGCGGCGAGAGTCTGGAGTCGTCGCCGTACTTCGTCATTGCTCTCGTCGGCATAGAGCCTCACCCGCTCATCAGCACGCCGTGCCGCCGCGTTGTGGTCGTCGAGACGCCCCGCCTGAATCTGAGCCTCACGCCAGCGATTGATCGTCAGGCGGGTCAGTTCATAGTAGATCTGGGCACGCACTGGGGGCAGCGGGTCGCCACCATAGACCAAGATAGCCATGCTCGTGAGCAATAGCGGATTCGTCGCCATATCGAAGAGGCGCGGGGTGGCCTGTAGGCGCTGCCAGAGATCGTCAATCTGCTGCTGAATAGTGCGCGGTCGTCGCGAGCGCTCGCCACGACCGGCGGCACCGAACCACTGATCGATCAGGCGACGGATCTCGCTCTCATCCATCGGACTAAGGCGGCGCTCAAGGAACTCCGGCAGCCCCAGACCAACGCCCTCAAACGGGCGGCTGGCCACAATGTAGCGATTGTTAGGCCGGTACTGTACCAAGTTTGCCACAAGTTCCTTGGCATAACTGCGCTCTGCCGCATCGCCCGTCTCGTCCAGTCCGTCCAGCATCACCAGACAGCCGCCCGCCACAAGCCAGCCAGACACGGTTCCCGGCGGCAGAGGTGTACTCACCTGACCACTCACATAGCGTTCAAGAAAACCAATGACGTGCTCGGCAGAGGCTCCCGTCAGCGGCGGAGTCGGCGTTGGGCGCGAAGTACGCAGGTCACTCAGTACCCAACTGAGGCGCACATAGATTGGGATGGGTCGATCATGGGTATACAGGCCAAGCTCACTGCGTGCAAGCAGACTATTCCCAGCAGCACAATCACGGGCAAGTATGAGGGCACCATAGTACAGGGTCGTCGTTTTACCGCTACCAGCATCACCAACAAGGAGCAAGCGGGTCGTTAGTATCTCCTCAGAAGGCGGCAGACAGTCACGGTCGCTAAGCAGCCGATAGACGCGCTGGCTACCTTCGATAGCCTCGAACGCATCGCGGCGGGCACGATACTCGCCGCTATCGCCGTGATCACCAAGCATATAAGCGTAGAATCGCTCGATCTGCTGGCGTTCCACAACGCGCAGCGGCACATAGACATCGCTGAGCGCCA
>CAIRFY010000424.1 GCA_903877945.1 uncultured Oscillochloris sp.
AAAAGTAACGCTGTCATTCTGAGCGAAGCGAAGAATGACAGGTCTCACAGCGTTACTTCTGCGGTATTGCATTTTGCATTCGGCATTCGGCATTCGGCATTTTGCATTCGGCATTCGGCATTTTGCATTTTGCATTTTGCATTTTGCATTTTGCATTGTCAAAATTCCCCGGCGAAGTGGCACGCCGCCCAATGGCCCCTGCGCTTCTCTTCGAAGGCTGGGTCTTGTTCTTTGCACAGGGCGCGGGCGATCCAGCAGCGCGGGTGGAAGCGGCAGCCCGTGGGCGGGTTGATCGGGCTGGGCACGTCGCCCTGGAGGACAATCCGCTCGCGCTTGGCCATTGGGTCGGGGTTGGGAATGGCCGAGATCAGGGCTTTGGTGTACGGGTGCAGCGGCTCGCGGAACAGATCCTCGCGGCTGGCGAGTTCAACCAGCTTGCCCAGATACATCACGCCCACCCGGTCGGAGATATGCTCGACTACGCTGAGGTTGTGCGCGATGAACAGGTAGGTCAGCCCGAACTCGCGCTGTAGGTTTTTGAGCAGGTTCAGCACCTGCGACTGGATGGAGACATCCAGGGCGCTCACCGGCTCGTCGCAGACAATCAGCTTGGGCTCCATAATCAGGGCGCGGGCGATGCCGATGCGCTGGCGCTGGCCGCCCGAGAATTCGTGCGGGAAGCGGTTGACCTGGCTGGAATGCAGGCCCACCTTAGCCAGCACCTCGCGCACGCGCTCCTGGCGATCCTTGGGCGAGCCGATGCCGTGGATCACCAGGCCCTCGGCCACACTCTCGCCCACGGTGATGCGCGGGTCAAGCGAGGCGTAAGGGTCCTGGAAGACAATCTGCATATCGCGGCGCAGCGCCTTCATCTGGCGGCTGTTGGCCTTGAGTACGTCCTTGCCCTCGAAGAGTACCTCGCCAGCGGTGGCCTGCTCTAGCCGCAGCACCGTGCGCCCGGTGGTCGTCTTGCCACAGCCGCTCTCGCCTACCAGCCCCAGCGTCTCGCCACGGCGTACAAAAAAGCTCACGCCGTCCACTGCCCTCACCGTAGCCACCGTGCGGCGCATGATGCCGCCCTTGATCGGGAAGTATTTTTTGAGGTTGCTCACCTCAAGCAGGTTCTCGTGGGCCGTCTCAATCCTTGGCGATGCCATTGGGTTGCTCCGTTACAATGCAAAATGCAAAATGCAAAATGCAAATAAGCACATTTTGCATTTTGCATTGTGCATTGTGCATTCACACATACAGCCAGCATCTCACCGTCCGTCCGTCCTCAGCGGGCACCATTGGCGGAGCTTGGTCGCACTTTTCAATGCGCTTGCTACAGCGCGAGGCGAAGCGGCAGCCGGTGGGCGGGTTGATCAGGCTGGGCACCGTGCCGGGGATGACCTCAAGCTCATCGCGCACCTGGCCGAGTACTGGCATTGAGTTGAGTAGACCCTGGGTGTAAGGGTGCTTTGGGCTGCGGAAGAGCGCACGCACAGCGGCGTATTCGACGATCTGGCCAGCGTACATCACTGCCACACTGTCGGCCATCTCGGCCACCACGCCCATATCATGAGTAATCAAAATGATCGACGTTTCGATCTTCTCGCGCAGGGCGCGCATCAGGTCGAGGATCTGAGCCTGGATGGTCACATCTAACGCGGTGGTAGGCTCGTCGGCGATCAGCAACTCGGGGTTACAGGCCAGGGCCATGGCAATCATCACGCGCTGACACTGGCCGCCCGAGAGTTCGTGCGGATACTGGCGCATACGCCGGGGGGCGTCGGGCAGGCCCACCATCACCAGCAGTTCCAGGCAGCGCTTTTCCGCGTCGGCACCCCGCAGACCCTGGTGGATCTCCAGCGTCTCGCTGATCTGGTCGCCAATCCGAAACACCGGGTTGAGCGCCGTGGTGGGCTGCTGGAAGATCATCGAGATGCGGTTGCCACGAATTTTGCGCATCTGCTCTTCGCTGATCGCCAGCAGGTCGGTGCCATCAAACACCATCGTACCTGCGACCACTTTACCAGGCTGGCTCACCAGGCGCATGATTGACAGTGCGGTCACGCTCTTACCCGAGCCACTCTCGCCAACGATGCCCAATGTCTCGCCACGACTCAGGTGCAGGTCCACACCGTCCACCGCCTGCACCACCCCATCCTCGGTGAAGAAGTGGGTCTTCAGCCCGGTGACGCGCAGCAGGTCGGATGATCTCACGCCGACGGGCTTAGGTTCTGGTGGTGCCCCGGTGGGTATGGTTGTCACTGATTGCTCCGGTGATACCCCTCACCCCCTGCCCCTCTCCCCAGGGGAGAGGGGGTTGGGGGGTGAGGGGTTAAATCTTCTGCCTGGGATCAAGCGCGTCGCGCATGCCGTCGCCGATGTAGTTGATCGCCACCGAGGCCAGCAGGATGGGCAGGCTCGGGATGAGCGGCATCCAGGGGTGCTGAAACATATTGCTCTGGGCGTAGAGGAGCATGTTGCCCCAGGTTGGCGTCGGGTCAGTGATGCCGACGCCAAGGAAGCTCAGACCCGACTCGGAGACGAGGGTGCCGTTAATGCCCAGGGTGAAATCCACAATCATTGGTGCCACCGCGTTGGGGAAGACGTGGCGGGCCAGCAGGCGCAGGTTCGAGGCTCCCAGGGCGCGCGCCGAGTCGATGTAGACATTCTCGCGCACCGAGAAGACCATCCCACGCATCAGCCGACAGGTTGCTGTCCAGCCAAAGAACGCCAGGATGAGGTTCACCATCAGCACCAGCTTGGCCTCACGTTCGCTGACTGCGAAGAGGAATGAGACAGGTTTCGTGATGACGTCAGGGAAGGGAATATTCTTCTCGTTGCCGACAAAGATCGCCACAATAATCAGGAGCAGCGGGAAAATTGGGAAGGTGGCCACGATCTCCAGGATACGGCTGATGATCGTATCAACCCAGCCACCGAAAAACCCGGCCAGCAGGCCCAGCACAATCCCGATGATCGAGGAGATCAGCGTTGAGAAGATGGCTGTCCCCAGCGAGACCCGTGAGGCGAAGAGGAGGCGGGTCGCCGAGTCGCGTCCGAGATGGTCGGTACCCAGGATGTGTAGTTTGCCGGTTGAATCGCTCGCAAACGGCGTGAGGAAGCGCGCCTGTAGGTTGGGTTCATCACGCGGGAAGGGTGCGATGAGCGGCGCTAACCCCGACAGCAGCAGCATAACCACGAGCAGGCCGAGGCTGAACATCGCCAGGCGGTGCTTACGGAAGCGCCGCATCACAATCGAAAGCTGGCTTTCGGGCGCGGTCGTCTTCGGCTCATCAGCCGGGATGACTGTAGAGGTGGTTGTCATCGGTCAGCTCCTAGCCGATTCGGATGCGTGGATCGACGACCGTGTAGAGAATATCGGTGATCAGGATGCCGATCAGGAGCAGCACCACATTGATCAGCAGCAGCGCGTTGGCGACGTTGTAGTCATTTTGACTGATCGCGTCCACCAGAAGACGACCGATGCCCGGCCAATTGAACACCCGCTCGGTGATCAGGGCACCGCCGAAGAGTGATACCAGCACACCGGCCAGCAGGGTGACAAAGGGGATGAGCGAGTTGCGCAGGGCGTGCTTGAGAACCACCATGCGCTCGCTGACGCCCTTCGCCCGTGCAGTACGCACATAGTCCTGGCTGAGTACCTCCAGCATACTGCCGCGCATAAAGCGGCTCCAGCCAGCAATGCTGATGAAGGTCAACACGCCACAGGGCATCAGAAAGCGCAGGAATCGGTCAAGGAACGAACCGGCCTGGATGTTGCCCAGCATGGGGATGACGTAGTCGCGGACGCCTACTGCGTCGCCCGAGGGCAGGTAGGGCAGGCCCGCATCTTTGGCCAGGATGGAAAAGATCAGGATGGAGAAGATGCCGAAGACGAAGCTGGGCAGCGACGATCCGAAGAATGTGATCGATGTCATCGCGTAGTCGAAGCGTGAGTATTGTTTGACCGCCGAGTAGACCCCGACAGGCACGCCGATCAGCAGGGCCAGCGCAATCGAGGCACCCATCAGATAGAGCGTGTACGGCAGGCGCGTGACGATCAGATCGATCACCGGGCGGTCGCGCAGGATCACCTGGGAAACCCCGAAGTCGCCAAAGAAAACCCCACGGCTGCTCTTGCGGCTCTCCAGGCTACCCAGAGTCACTGACCGCTCACAGCCCTCCTCAATCGTCTCGACGCGGCCATCAGGGTAGCGCAAGCGCACCTGGCCGGGGATCGCGCAGCCCACCACCCAGTCTGCGCCGACCGAGCCGAAGAGCGGGCCGTTTGGCCAGCCGATCAGCCAGCGCGAGAAGCGGATGGGCAGGTTAATATCGAGTTCGTAGCGCTGCTTGAGGCGCAGGATGTCCTCTAGACTGATGCGATTGCGCCCATTGTTCTGGCGTTGCTGTCCAAGTAGCTGGTCAACCGGCCCGCCTGGGGAAATGTAGAGCAGGCCGTAGGAGCAGATCGCGGCCACAATTGTAACGAGAACCATCTGAAGGAGTCTACGCACAAGAAAAGCAGCCATAGGCATCTCGCTTTATTTACTGGTAAGACATGTTTCAATCTAGCGTGACAGTTCAGCGCCGAGGCGATGAGGCGATGACTCGATACGAGCGCCTCATCGCCTCGGCGCATCATCGCA
>CAIRFY010000425.1 GCA_903877945.1 uncultured Oscillochloris sp.
ACCGTAGGCCAGGGCGATCTGGTTGAGCATGGCCCGCACACTGGCCCGGTCGGTTATGTCTGCGGCCAGGCTGATCGCCGGGCCGCAGGTGGAGATCCCGCTGCCAGCCACGCCGATCCCCTGCCCGTATGTATCCGTGATCGCCGTAGCCGTGGCCGCCGCCGCCGTGGCGTCCTTATCCACACACACCACGTGGGCACCCTCGCGAGCGAGGCGCAGGGCCAGTTCGCGCCCGATGCCGCTGCCCCCGCCGACTACGGCGATCACTTGGCGGGCCAATTCCTGCTCGGGCGGCATGCGCTGGAGCTTGGCCTCCTCCAGCAGCCAGTACTCGATGTCGAACGCCTCTTGCATGGGCAGGGCGGTGTAGGTGTCGATGGCCTCCGCACCGCGCATCACCTCGATGGCGCAGGTGTAGAACTCGGCGGTCACCCGCGACTCGCTCTTGTCCTTGCCGAAGGTGATCATACCCAGGCCAGGGATGAGGATCACCGTCGGGT
The DNA here is from genome assembly GCA_903877945.1 of uncultured Oscillochloris sp. Lineage (GTDB taxonomy): Bacteria > Chloroflexota > Chloroflexia > Chloroflexales > Chloroflexaceae > Oscillochloris. The sequence goes on from CAIRFY010000425.1 coordinate 501, forward strand.
TGGGGTCGCGCATTGCCGGTGAACTGGGGCGACGGTGGGCGGCGTAGTAGGCCGCGTAATCGGCGCGGTACTGCACCAGCCCGGCGGCGAGCTTCGCCCGCAGGGAGTCCACGTCCTCGGCCTGCGGGTTCCAGTCCACGTAGAGCGGCTTGATCTTGGTGCGCAGGAAGTGGTCGGGACAACTGGTGCCCAGCGCGGCCAGGCGTGGCGCGTCGTGGCTATTCACAAAGGTCAGGGTTGGCGCATCGTCCTGGATAGTACCCACCATGCGCTTCTGCTGGCTGACGTGGCCGCGCAGCCAGGGCAGCACCTCAGCGAGGATCGCGTGGCGCTGCGGCGTATCGAGGGTCTGGTAGAGTTGACCGCCGAAGGTCAGATCGCCCTTGTCGTGCGCCGCGATAAAGCGGGCGGCCCGCTCGATCAGGTCAATGGTCAGGTCGTAGCACGCCTTATCGTCGTCGTCCCAGTTAATCAGGCCGTGGCCGCCGAGGATCACCCCCCGCGCCTGCGGGTGTTCCCGACAGATGCGTTCCAGGATCAGACCGAGATCGAAGCCAGGGCGCTGCCAGGGCGTCCAGATGATCTCGTCGCCGTAGATCTCGCGGGTGAACCGCTCGGAGTCCGCCGCCGCCGCAATGGCAATCACCGCGTTGGGGTGCATATGATCGACGTAGCGGTAGGGCACAAAGCCGTGTAGCGCCGTGTCAATCGAAGAGGGACGTGGGTTCAGGTTGAAGGTGCAGTGGTTGTAGTGGCCCACCATCGCGTCCTCAATCGGGGTCTTCGGGCCGCGCTCCGGCGTGGCGTACCAGAGCCGCTGTAGCCCGCGCAGCTTCTCCAGATAGAGCGAGGCGAAGTTTGCCCGCGTGGAGGTGCGCAGGTCGCCGCCCGAACCCTTGACCCAGAGAACCTCCACCGCCTCGCCGGTGAGCGGGTCGCGTTCGCTGAGCGTGGCCGAGGTGTTCCCCCCGCCGGTGTTGGTAATGCGCTGGTCGGAGCCGAGCAAGTTCGAGCGGTAGACCAGGCGGTTCACCGGGTCAAGCGTGGCGGCGTGGGCCTCGTCCCAGCCGTAGATGACGTGCTGGAAGTAATTAGTAGCAGATGCCATGAATATCTCCTAGTGTGACGCGGTGATACGGTGACAGGGTGACTCGGTGACAGGGTGACTCGGTGACAGGGTGAGGGGGTGACTCGGTGATGGGGTGTCCCCGCGTCCCCGCGTCCCCGCGTCCCCGCGTCACCGTATCACCGTATCACCGCGTCCCCGCGTCACCGTATCACCGTATCCCCGCGTCCCCGCGTCCCCGCGTCCCCGTCCGCTCATACCTGCGGATCTCGTCCAGAAAGGCCATGCCGACAGGCACGCCCTGGCGCAGGCAGTGGGCGTCCCAGACCGCCCCGAAGGGCAGGCTCTTCAGTTCCTCCAGGATGGCCAGGCGGGCGGTGTAGTCACCAGCGACCTCGCGCTCGCGCAGCAGATCGGCGGGTTCCAGCAGGGCCATGAGCAGGGCGCGCAGCGTGTTGCGTGTGCCGATCACCCAGGCGGCCACCCGGTTGATGCTGGCGTCAAAGAAATCCAGGCCGATGTGCGTGCGGCCCAGGAAATCGCCGCGCACCAACTCCTGCATGATCGCCTGTAGCTCGTCCGTCAGCGTCACCACATGGTCGCTGTCCCAGCGCACGCCCCGGCTGACGTGCAGCAGCAGCTCGGGTACATAGAGCAGCAGCGCCGAGATCTTGTCGGAGATCACCTCGGTGGGGTGGAAGTGACCGGCGTCCAGACAGAGCAGGGTGCCGGGCCGACTGACCGCGTAGCCCATGTAGAACTCGTGCGAGCCGACGGTGTAGCTCTCAACGCCCAGGCCGAAGAGCTTGGCCTCGACCGCGTCGCGGTTGTGGGCCGGGTCAATCGGGCTGGCGAGCACTGCATCGAGCGAGTCGCGCAGGCGCTCGCGGGGGGCCAGCCGGTCGGCGGGCGTATCCTTGTAGCCATCGGGCACCCAGATATTCGTCACGCAGGGCGTACCGAGGGTCTGGCCGAAGTGGGCACCGATCTGGCGTGCGGCGATACAGTGCTCAACCCAGAACTGGCGCACAGCGGGGTCTTTGTGGGCCAGGGTGAAACCATCGGCGGCCAGGGGGTGCGAAAAGCAGGTGGGGTTAAAGTCGAGGCCGTGGCCGTTGGCCCTGGCCCAGTCAACCCAGGCCGCGAAGTGCGCGGGGCCGAGGGCGTTGCGCTCCACCTTGGCCCCGCCGGTCTCGGCGTAGATCGCGTGCAGGTTCAGGCGGTGCGTGCCGGGGATGAGCCGGTAGGCCACATCGAGGTCGGCGCGCAGTTCAGCGGCGCTGCGCGCCTTGCCGGGATAGTTGCCCGTAGCCGCGATTCCGCCGGAGAGATCGCCGCCGGGGTTCTCAAAGCCGCCGACATCGTCGCCCTGCCAGCAATGCAGACTGATGGCGACCTGGGCGAGCCGAGCCAGAGCGACCTCGGTTTCCACGCCGAGGGTGGCGTAGCGATCCTGGGCCAGTTCATAGGCGGCATGCACAGCGCGGTCGGAGGGTTGTTGCATAGTGGTGACTCCTCGGACAAAGAGAAGCAAGAAGTCGTCAAATCATACACTCGGTTGACGCAAAGGCGCAGAGGCGCAAAGAGAGAGAGACGGGTAACGTAGTACCTACTTGATCGCCAGAGCAAGCCCCCGCGACCAGAAGAAAAACCAGCCGAACAGCGCCGCAGCCAGCAGCGGCACCCCCACTCGCAGCAGCAGATTCCGGTCGAAGGTCGGTCGCGTAGCCACCCAGCGACCTAGGTTCGGCAGCAAAATAGAGAGGATGAGCAGCAATCCGATCACCACGCCCTGCACCTGGCCCTGCACATTCATTAGGCCCATGCCGAAGCGGGTGACGCCGATCAGCAGCAGGGAGAGCACCGCGCCGACCATACTGCCCTTACCGCCGCTGATGCTCACGCCGCCCAGTACCGTCACCGTGATCACCGTTAGCTCCAGGCCGCTGCCAATATCGGGGCGGGTGCTGCCGAAGCGGGCGGCCAGGATGAGCCCGGCCAGGGCCGCGACCAGGCCCGAGAGCGTGTAGATCATCAGCTTGATCCGGCGCACCGGCACGCCCGAGTAGTGGCTGGCGTCCTCGTTATTGCCGATAGCGTAGAGGTAACGCCCGAAGCGGGTGCGGTGCAGCACCAGGGCGAAGATCAGCACCAGCACCCCAAAGATCAGCAGGGCAACCGGCGTCTGCGTGCCAAAGAGGCGGCCTTGGCCAAGGTAGGTAAACTGCTCGGGGTAGCCCCGCGCCGCCTGGTCGCCCAGCAGCACGTAGGCCAGGCCACGGTAAAACGAGAAAGTGCCTAGCGTCACCACCAGGGAGGGCAGGCCGAGCCAGGCGATCAGGGTGCCGTTGAGCAGGCCGCAGAGCGCCCCCAGCAGCAGGGCCAGCCCAGCGGCGGCCCAGATATTCCAGCCCGCGTTGTGCAGGTAGCCCAGCAGCGATGCCGAGATCCCCAGGGTCGAGGCCACCGAAAGGTCAATGTTGCCGGTGATAATGATAAAGACCATCGGCAGCACCATGATCCCAATCTCCAAAAAATCCGACGAGGCCCGCAACAGGTTCGTCGAATCCAGGAAGAAAGGCGAGAGCCGGGTGTTCACCGCCGTCATCGCCAGGATCAGGGCCACCAGCAGCCACTCCCAGCGGAGGAATCGCTTCGCCATACACGTTACCTATGCCTTTTACCGCCGGGTAGCCCTCACCCCCAGCCCCCTCTCCCGTTCAGGGAGAGGGGGCTGGGGGGTGAGGGTGTTTACGTCCTTCCGCGCCTCAGCCGACGCAACACCACCGAGTCGAACACCACCGCCACCAGGATGAGCAGACCCTGGGCGGCCAGTTGCCAGAAGGGCGAGATCTGCACCAGGGTCAGGGCGTTCTGGATGATGCCGAGCAGGAAGGCACCCAGCACCACGCCGACCACGCCGCCGCTGCCGCCGAAGATATTCACCCCGCCCACCACCGGCGCGGCCACCGTCTGAAGTTCAAAGCCGAGGGCCGTGTTGGTCTGCGCGGCCTCGAAGCGCGAGGCCCAGAGTACCCCAGCCAGCCCGGCCAACAGCCCCGAGATCACATACACCGTGAAGATCACCCGCTGCGTGCGGATACCGGCGAATCGCGCCGCATCGGGGTTGCTGCCCACCGCGTAGATGTCGCGCCCGCGCCGGGTGTAGGTCAGGAAGATCGCCATCAGCCCGACCACCGCCGCCGCAAAGAGGATCAGGTTGGGCACCCCCAGGGGCGCGGCCTTGGCAAGCTGGCGGAAGCCCTCCGGCATTTCGAAGGCGTTCACCCAGCTACCCTGGCTGTAGAGGAAGATCAGCCCGCGATAGATGCTCATGGTGCCGAGGGTGGCGATGATCGGCGGCACGTTCCCGGCTGTGATGATCAGCCCGTTCAGCGCGCCGAGTGTGGCCCCCAGGGCCACTCCCAGCAGCAGGGTCAGCGGCAGCGGCAGCCCCGGAAAGACCACCAGGGTGAACGAGACCATCATCGCCGACAGGCCGATCACCGAGCCGACCGAGAGGTCGATCCCACGGGTGATGATCACCAGCATCTGGCCGAGGGCGACGATCACCAGGATGGCGATGTTCAGCAGGATGTCACGGAAATTGTCGAGGCTGAGGAACGCCGGTGACAGCAGGCTCACCAGGGCTACCAGCACCAGGATAAAGGCGACGATCCCCAGTTCGCGAAAGCGAACCAGCGCCTGGGCCATGTTCATCCGCCTGGAATGGGCAGACGGCGTATCTGCTATTTCCATGAGGGCTTCCTCGTCAAGCGCGGGCAGCGTGCCCGCAGGGCTGGTGCAAAGTCGCATGATTGCCGGGCAGCCCTCACCCCCCAGCCCCCTCTCCCTGAGCGGGAGAGGGGAATTCGGACGCATCCTGGTGCGGAATCTCCCCTCTCCCCGTGAGGGAGAGGGGCAGGGGGTGAGGGTCGCACAGAACGGTAAAGTAAAATTGCTAATTCTGAAACATGCCTCACACCTGATACATCGCCATAAGTGCAGCCCCAATCGCCTGTGAGAGATCGCCCAATGTCGCCGGCACAATCTGCACGCTAGCGCGCTGGGCGGGCCAGAGGTACGGCTCGGCTGTCTCCCAGATGATCCGCAGGTAGCGATGACGGAAGGCGTCCGTAGTTACACCCGCATCCATCAGACCGCCGCCAATCACCACGAACTTCGGGTCGAGAGCCATCGCCAGGCTGGCCACGTGCAGACCGAGGGCGCGGGCCTGAAAGTCAAAGATCTCCGTGGCTAACGAGTCGCCGCTCTGGGCCAAGCCACGCAGGGCCAGAGATCGTTCCTTGGGGCCGAGGGGCGAGGACGCCAGAGGATGATCAGGGCGATGTTCGAGCCGATCGGCGAGCAGATAGGGCAACCCGGCGAGGGACGTATAGACCTCAACACAACCCCAGGCCCGCCCGCAGCCACACGGGTAGGCGCGAGTGGCGAGCAGGTGCAAGGGCGCGGGCATATGGCTGGCCTCCATACCGGCGAGGGTATCGCCGTCGAGGGGCATACCATTCTGGCCGATATAGGCGCAGCCAAGGCCAGAGCCAGGGGCGAGCAGCAGCACCGAGCCGCCAGCGGCACCGCGCACCCGTGCGGCCTCAGCGACCCCGCCCATATTCCCGTCGTTGCCCACCGCCAGGGCGATCTCCCGCCCCGCCTGCGCGGACAGAGCTTGGCGATACGCACTGTACACATCAAATCCGACGAAACTTTCGGGCAGGTTGGGGCCGCGCTCAAGCACACCATAGCTGCGGCGGGGGCCGGGGATGGCCACCCCAACCCCACGAACCTGATCCCAATGCAGCCCATTCTGCCCCAGGTAGTTGCTGATCGCCTCAACCCACCCGTCAACCACCGCGTCCGGCCCGAGCTGCGCATTGGTTGGCTGCTGGAGCAGGCTGGTTGACACAGGCGATCCATCGCCCCAGACACCGCCGACTTTCGAGGTTGTGGCCCCAAAATCAGTGCCGATAAAGACAGGCTGCGTTGCGCTCATGATGTATACCTTCTGATCTGCCCACCATTGACGCACACCGCTTAGTCACACCATGCGGCGTTGCTCGTTGGCGGGAAGGGGGATCTCGATCAATTATACCGCTATGTGGGGGGCGAGAGACGAATGGGAAGAGGCAGGGCATGTATCCGTAAGACGAAGCATCGCCAGCAGATGCGCTTAGATGCTACGTATGGATCGTGCGGTGATGCTTCGCTCCTACTCAAAGTCACGCGAAGCAAGGCGTCCCGACCGCACATAGTGC
>CAIRFY010000426.1 GCA_903877945.1 uncultured Oscillochloris sp.
CGACGGGACGCGACGGCGCATCGCGTCCCGTCGCATCGCGTCCCTACTGCCCTCGGTCAAGAATCTCGCGGATCGTGGAGGCGATGGGGCTCTCGCGCAGGCCCGCCGGTCGTGTGTCTCCGGCGTAGATCTGTTCGGCCAGGTTGCGATGAATGCTTGCCACGCGATCTCGCCCTTGGACGCGGTCGCGGAATGCGCTGTGCCTGAGCAGCAGGGCCGCCTCGTTGGTTGGGCGCAGCTTACCGGCGTAGATCCGATGCGGCACCCGTGGCTCTAGGTTCAGGCCGTCGCAGCGGTTCATCAATTCTACATCGCGGTCGTGGCGATAGTCGGGGCTGACGGTGGACTGGCCCTGGTAGATGTCGCGGTAGTAGCTGTGTGGGAAGGTGCCGACACGGGCCAGGATTTCGTTCACCCGGCTGCGGTGGCGCTCGTTCGAGATGTGCAGGTAGTCCCAGACGACAAAGTCAACCCCGGCGGTCGCACAGGCCCGCAGGATGGCGCGCAACGTCGATTGGGTATCATTCACGTAGGGCATGATCGGCAGCAGAGCCACGCCAACCGGCACGCCCGCACGCTTCAGTTCGGTGAGCATCTCCAGGCGCATGGCCGGCGGCGGCGCCTTACCCTCCAGCTTCTCGGCCAGGTGCGGATCCATCGTGAGCAGGGTTGTCATCACGATCCCCAGGCTACCTTCATTTATGCGCTGGAACAGAGACACGTCCTCCAGCACGCTGGCGCTCTTTGTCAGCAGCAAACACGGCTGTTTGTGGTCGGCGATCACCTGGAGAGTCTGCCGGGTGACCCCGTAGATCTGCTCTGCAGGCTGGTAGGGATCGCTGAGCGCGGTGATCGCGATCAGGTCGCCGCGATCAACCGCTTTCAGCTCGGCGCTGAGGCGCTGCGGCAGATCGAGGGGGATGCGAACCGTCTCGTTGAGCGGGCGATCACCGAAAAGCCAACTGTCGCAGTAGGGACAGCCGATCTCGCAGCCGGTGTAGATGCTGAGCGTGTAGGCCGACAGGAAGAACTCGTTGATCGTCGGTCGGCGCGCGCTCAGCACCGGTGCCTCGCTGGTAAAGTCGCGCAGGTAGTTTGCCATAGGGCTATTGTAGCATCTTCCATGCTGCGCCTTGCACGCCGCCATACTCCGCGCTAGAATGCGCCCCGCTATGGATCAACACTCACAAACAGTAGCCGTCGTGATCGTGTCGTATAACACCGCCGATCTGCTGCGCAGTTGCCTGACCTCCCTCGTGGGCTGCGCCCTGCCGCTGCACGTTGTCGTGGTTGATAACGCCTCGTCCGACGGCAGCGCGGCCATGGTGCGCGCCGAGTTCCCTACCATCGCGGTCATCGCCCTTAGCTCAAACCTCGGTTTCGCCAGAGGGACGAACATGGGTCTGGCGGCGCGTGGGCTGGCGGGAGAGACATACACCCTCGTCCTCAACCCCGACACCGAGGTGCAGCCGGGGGCGATTGAGGCCATGGTCGCCTTCCTGGAGGCCCACCCGCGTGTGGGGATGGTTGGCCCGCGTCTGCTCAACCCCGACGGCTCGCCGCAGGCCGCAGCCTTCCGCTTCCCCACGCCACTGATGACCGCGCTTGATCTCTTCCCTCCCGGCGAGGTGCTACCCGGTCGGCTCTCTGGCTCCTGGTGGCACGGGCGCTACCCGCACGAGGGCGGTACCGACCCGTTCCCCATCGATCATCCCCTGGGGGCGTGTATGCTGCTGCGGTCTGAGGTGATCGCGCAGGTGGGCGGGCTCGACGAGGGCTACTTTATGTATAGCGAAGAGATCGAGTGGTGCTGGCGAGTGCGTGCGGCGGGCTGGGCGATCTGGCAGGTGCCTGTGGCGCGGGTCGTCCATGTGGGCGGGGCCGCAACCCGGCAGTTCCGCTGGAGAATGCTGGTGGCCTTGTACCGCAGCCGGGCGCGCTTCGCCGCCAGCCACTATGCGCCCGCTCAGCGGCTGGCCCACACGATCATAGTGCGAGCGGGTATGACCCGCGCCGCGCTGCGCGCCTGGCGCGACTACGCCGACGGTCGACTCCGCCGCGACGAACTGCGCGCCCACCTGCTGGCCTATGGCGAGATTTCGCGATTTTAGATTGTGGATTGTGGATTTTAGATTGTGGATTTTAGATTGTGGATTGCCAATCTAAAATCCACAATCTAAAATCCACAATCTAAAATCCACAATCTAAAATCCACAATCTAAAATCCACAATCTAAAATCCACAA
>CAIRFY010000427.1 GCA_903877945.1 uncultured Oscillochloris sp.
GCTATTGCCGCGTGGGTCTTCGGCGGCGCGGTCGGCCCCGGCGCGGTCGAGGGTCACGGCGATACCGGTGGCCTGGTCAAAGGCCATGGTGTAGCCGTGAGGCATGGAGAAGGAGCCCGCCGGGGTGCCGCAGGCATTGCATCGGATCGCCTGCTGCCCCGTGCCCTCCACGTGGGTCTCGGGCCAGGGGGTGCCGCAGCCGGGGCAGAGGTGAGCCACGTAGGGGTCGCCCTTGCAGGCGGTAGGGATCGCCCCGTCGGTGCCGGAGGCGGTGGCGAGGGATGTCACCTCGATCTGCTCAATGCGGATGACCAGGCCGTCGCCGACCTCGGCGCCCTCAACGGCGACCGGGGCGGTACACTCGTGGCCGCCACGGAAGCTGGGGGTAATCATCGGCCCCCAGCAACCGGGGGCGGTCTCGGCGACGATGACGCCGCCGTCGGCGACGGGGCCGACCATGGGCTGGCTCGGGCCGACCTGGCCACGGGTGTAGCGGGCGATCTCGACGCGGTCACTGACTGGGTTCGCCACTGTCATAGGGGCATCCTCTCTCTTACGTAGCGCAGGAATGCCGTGCGGCACAGCGCCGACGGCGGGGATCGGGTGAGGTGTACGAAAGGGTGTGTGGGTATCATACCCTGACGGCGCAGGGGCCGTCAATCAGGGATGGCTGCGCCCTGCGGTACGACCGGGTCGCTGGGAGTACCGCGCCCCGCTGCGCCCGCGCTCCGGTCGCCGCCCGGCGTGCGTCGTCCTCTACGGATCAGCTCCCTGGCGGCGGGCGATGTGCGGGCTGTGGGGGGAATTCCGTGCGGGGCAGCGATCTGCGCCGGTGATCAGCGTCAGTTCGCCGGTGATCAGCGCAGATCACCGCAGGGGCAGCGTGCTGGCGGTGCTGGGGCTCGGCGGGGCACTGGGACTGCGGTGGCCGCGCTTCGGCTGCCGGGCGGGCCGCTCCTTTACGACGGGAAATGCGTGAGGGGGACGCTCAGTTCGGCTTCGCGCCATTGCGATACAAGAGCGTCGCGGTCACCTTGCTGCTCTCGGCGATAGCCTCGATAGATTTCACCCCCGTGCCAATACCGCCGCGCACCTCGTCCAGCCCAGCGGCGAGCGCATCCATGCGCTGGTTGGTCTGCTGCTGGCCTGCGGCCATCTGCTCAAGCAGCCGCGTGGCGGACGCCAGGCTTGCGGCCATCTGGCGCATCTCCGCCTGTAAGGGTGGGGATGTGGCCGCCTGGGCGGCGATGAGGGCAGACTGCCGGGTGTTCTCCTCGATGCCGATGAAGACCTCGACGCCCTCGGCGACGAGCCAGCACATACCGCTCAGGGATGCGGCGGCCAGGATCGTGCCGAGCATCGTGGCGAACCCCAGCGTCGAACTGAATCGGCTGATCGTCACCATCTGATAGATGCCGAACGCCATGCCGCCCGCCAGCGCGATCACCCCGACAAACTTGTAGAACCCGACAAGGAATCGCAGGGTCGGATACCGCTTTGCAACGTCGGGAAGTGTGTAGGTGGCGGACATGTGGGCCTCCATAGCGCGTTCGTAGGAAGATAGGCGATATTTTTCAATCTGTCCGCTGCATCGTACAACCTGTGCCTGTCGATTGTATTACCAGTGTACGTAAGTGCCTGATCGCTGCTATCGGAGTAGATGCGTTGGATACATGCCACAGTGGGCAGGAGATGATCAGTGCAGTGCCGCCCGCTGTGGCTTGAGGTGCCCCTATCGCACCCTCACGGATGTGGTTGCAGACGTGTGACCGCAGGTAATCGTGACCGGCCAGCTACCGGGCGTGGTGCGGGTGCCAACCTTCCACCTCCACGCGACGTTGCCCGTGTCATCTGCGGCCTTTGGCACGAGGCCCGCCGCCGTGCTTCGCCCGCTCTTGTAGCGGACGGTGATGCTACAGCGCTGGCGCGGCGCAGTGCGAGCGCCGACCGAGGCGGTCGCCCCACGCGAGACGGCCCCCGGCTCCTGCGTGATCACGACGCCCGCCGTCGCTGGCGGCGCGGGGGCTGGTGTCGGTGCGGGCCTGGCGGTCGGTGCGGGCCTGGCGGTTGGGGTTGGTCTAGCGGAGTCCATTTGCACGAGGGTGGGGCGGAGCCAGCCAACCGTGCCGACGGCCACGTGGGTGGGGGCGCAATCCGCCACCACGCTGGTGACCGTGCCGTAGTACCACGTCACGTGGCGTATCACGCTGGTGCGCGTGACCGTGACGTGATCGCCTGGGCAGACCTGGCCGATCACCGTCCTCGGGGCGATCCTGGGCTCGCTGCGCAGGTTCCCGCCGTGTGTCACGACTGCAGTACTGGAGGCCACTGCTGCGGAGGCGGCGGGGAGCGGACTGCTCAGGAATGTGAGGGCCAGCGCCAGCGCCAGCGCGGCGATGATCCGCCGGAGGCGGGGGGTGCGGACGTTCATGGCGTGTCCTGTGTTGCGAGGGGATCGCGGGTGATATGCGGCACGCTCAAGGTTCGCGCCGCCCCCAGACGAAGTAGGCCAGCGGGCCGACGAAGCTGACCAGCGAGGCGGCAGCCCATGCCGCCTTGCTGCCGTTGATCTGCTCCGCCGGGCGGCGGGAGATGTCGTAGAGCGCTGCGGCCAGCAGGCTGATCTGGAGGCTGGCCAGGGCCACGATCAGCCGCCGCTGGGCCGGGGGCAGGTCGATCCATCGGGTGCGGGGCATTGGGAAATTCCTATCACTATGTACGCCCTCGTCGTCCCCACCAATGGGGACAACGCTACTGACCGCGAGGCGCGCCGCGCCGGGCGTCCTGCTGCCAGCCCAAGCGTACCACAGAACAGCGTGGTGATCAGGCCACCGTAGATGCTGATGATACGAGCCTAGTCACATCGCAGAGGGCATTGACGAACGAGGACTTGCCGACCTTAAAGGATCCAACGACGGCCACACGGTAGGTTTCGGGCGTTGCGGCGTTGCGAAGGGCCTCGTGAAGTAGATCAATCTGCTCGCCGAGGAAGCCTCGGTAGCGATCATCAGGCTCGTGCTGTTCCTGGGAAACGGAGAGGAGATGTGCTAGGTGCTGAGTCCGGGTACGAAGGTCGCCGAGTGAGATCTGCAAGGCTGTAGTCCTTTCGTGATGGCGTGGTAGAGCACTGAAAGCGAGGATCACTCGTCGGGAATATTACGATACACGGGGCGAAACGTTGCACAGATGCTTTCTGGACTCTCAGTTGCCATGGTAGGCAGCATCATGTGCATAAATGTACACCGCAGAAGCCCAGTACCACCTGAGATCACGGGGCAATGGCTCTTAGAAGCCTGATCAAAAACTATGGAATCGTCCCCATCGTCAAGGACAGCGAATACTACCGCGAGGTGCACCGCCATCGTTGTCGCCGCCGCCTCGGTGGGGGGCGACCCACCGCCAGCCAGACTGCGCCACGGATCAGCGCGGTGATCATGCCACCGTAGACGCTGATGATGATGCCAACGCAGAGGAAGGCGCTGAACCCTGTCCCGGTCGCGATGAGTCTCCAGGTCATCTGCGCGGGAAAGGTGGCAAACAGCGCGATGAGCTTGAAGATCTCGACGATGAACAGCCACGTCTCGATCATCGCGGCAACCCCTCATCAGCATTCTAGCATTCTGCCAACTTACCTCCTTACCGCCACCACCTCATCCAGCTTCGTCCTAAGGTAGTCCACATCCTTGCAGACTTCGTCGTGCCAGCCGACTACCGGCTCCGCTCACGCGACGACTCTGCTGCTGCCACTGGCGACGTGCGAAGGTTTTCAAGGGGTTCGCCGGTTCGCTCCAGGTAGACACTCTGGTAGATGTTGATCGACAACCAGCCTGTGACCTGCTGGCCCCAGGTGTTGATCAGCATCTGCTGGCCCTCGAACGTAACAATGCCCCCGCTCGCCATCTGGGCGCGCTTGTCTGGGCATTTCGGGATGTAGAGCCAGTCGCCGATCTTGATCCGTCCGTCCGCAAGCATGTCTTTCAGCCGGGAGCGGTGCGACGTCTGTCCGTTGGTGTCCACCTCGGTCTGCCGACTGTAGCGGGCTGACATCTCGGCGGCAGGGATGGTCGCGTAGCGTTCGATGAGTGCGAAGATCGCCGTGGCTCTCTCGTCGAGGAAGATGCTGAAGCACGAGTTCCAGGTCGACTCTGTGAGAATCGCCGATGGGATGAGATGGGTTTCGAGGCAGCTTGCCAATGCGGTGTTCGTCTTTTGCTTCTCTGTGAGATAGTCTCCCGGAGGGCGCTTGCCGATACGAATGTTGAGCAACTTCGGGATTAGCGTGCGATTGGCGACACAGTCCACAAGCTGCTCGGCCTCAGCTTGATCCATGTCGAGTTCGGGGCTGCTGGCAATGTAGGCACGTGGGTAGATGTGATGATCCTCCAGCCGCATCGAGATGTCGATCTTGTGCGCGCTATTCCAGTCTTTGAGACCCTGGGCCGCATAGCCGAGCAAGTTGAGGATGCCGCGATAGGTTGCGCTGGCTCGCTTGGTGTAGCTGTAGAGATCCTCCGGCTCGGTGATCAGTGAGCGCAGCCGCATAAAGTAACCACGAGCGGTGATCTGCTCATTGTGTGCGATCTGGGTAAGCACACCACAGTCGGTGATGATCACCTCGTTGGTCGCCGAACTGTAGCGATTGGCGAAGATCGATGCCCAGTACCAGAACTCGATGAAACGTCGCTGTTCCTCGTTCATCGCGTCGAAGCCGCCGATCTCGCGAAGAAAGATCATCAATCGTGCCGATGAAGATCTCGCGGATCAGCGAGTCGAAAAGGTCGTAGGTCTGCTCCAGTTCCCAGCGGAAGTCGCGCTGAAACTCAGGGAGCATGATCGTGCGGTTATCGATGCCGCGCACAATGTCGAGTAACGACTCGGTCTCGCTCTGGGTGTCGGGCATGTAATGATCTCCTTTACCCCACATAATACTTGACCAACGTATCTATGGGCGATACGATACGACCATCTGGAAAGACAAATAGGCGACGGTACCGAGGAGTATAGCTATGCCCCAGATTGTTGAGCTTGATGAGCACGGAGCCATTCAGCTCCCCGCTGACCTGTTGGCGATGGTGAAGCCGCATACGCGCTTTACGCTTGAACGGCGTGGCACCACGCTCGTTCTCCAGCCCCTCGCATCTGCACCCTTTTGGACAACGGCGACACCGGATGAGCGCGCCGCCGCCGTGCGTCAGTGGGCTGCCCTTGAGCGCCCGGTGTCGCCGCCATTAAGCGATGCCGCCGTGAGCCGCGAGCAGATGTACGACTGATGACCACCTATCTACTCGATACCAATGTCTGGTTACGGACGGTGCAACGCGAGTCGCCACAGCACTCCTTGGCGGTTGAGGCACTGGCGACCTTGCTGATGCAGGGCGACGAGGTGTGCATAACCGCGCAGAACGTCATTGAGTTTTGGTCAGTTGCGACCCGCCCCGTAGCAGCGAATGGTCTGGGTTGGTCGGTCGAGGTGGCGCGCCAAGAAATTGATCGGCTTCAAACGTAGTTCCCGCTCCTCGATGAGACGGCGGATGTGTTCGGGCATTGGGTGTCGCTGGTCACGGCATTTCAGGTGATTGGTCGGCGTGTGCATGACGCCCGGCTGGTGGCGGTGATGCTTGCCCATGGCATCACGCATCTGCTGACGTTTAACCACTACGATTTCCGTCAGTTTCCGATCACGGTGGTCACACCGGGCGATCTGCTTGCCTTGTCCAAGCAACCTTCGTAGATCTGCGGCGTTGTCCAGCCCATCATGCAGCTTTGCCGACAACCGCATACTCCACCGCCAGCGGGTTCTCAGTACGCGTTGAGGCGTCCAGAATTTCCAGCCCCACGATGTTGCCATCCTTGTCGTAGTCGATGATCACGCCTCGGGGATTATTTGACCCTGGTATACGTACCGATGAGCCGCCTGGGTCTTCGTGATGCGGTACCTGTCGTTCCGACATCCAGAAATTTGGCGAAGGTATTGATGTGGGAAGGACATCTCCCCACATGTGTATAGTGCGGATACACGCAACGAACGCAGATAACATCGCCTCATCGCCTCATTACATCCTCGTCCGACTGTCACGCTGAATGTGTCCATTTTGAACCATGACTAACATCCGTTCCCGTTGACACCACCTTGCCTGCGTGTTACCATTCCGTAGCATCTGCGTTGTATCTAAATGTCATGGACGTGCGTATATGCCACCTGAATTGCCTGTGTGGGCGCAGACCTACCTCTACCCGCCGCTCGTGGTGGTGGCAATCTGGGTGTCCATGACCGCCGGGGTGATGTACCTGAACCGGCGCGGTCCACGGGCGGCGCGCCTGGGGCTGCTGCTCAGCGTGCCCCTGCTCGGGGTGGCCCACTGGCAGTTCTGGGAGGTTCGCTACGACGTAAGTACGCTGGGAGCCTACCGCGCCTTCGCAGCGGGCATGATCGTTTGGTCCTGGCACGAACTGGCCTTCTACAGCGGCATGATCAGTGGCCCCTGGCGCCGCCCGTGTCCGGCTCACGCCCGTGGGGTTGTGCGCTTCGGCTATGCTCTGGGCACCCACCTCTACCACGAACTGGCCTGCGCTATCGAACTGGCCCTGATGCTCTACGTTCTTGGCGACGCACGAAATTGGGTCGGCCTGCTGGTCTTCTGCCTGAACTGGGCGCTCCAGCATAGCGCCAAGCTCAATGTGCTGCTGGGCGTCCCCTGGCTCCAGGTCGATCTTTTCCCCCCCCACCTGCGCTACCTGGGTAGCTACTGGGCACGTCGTCCCGCCAGCGCCTTCTTCCTGCCCTCTGTCTCGGTCTCTACCCTGCTCGCCGGGCTACTCTGGCTCACCGCAGGCTCGCTGATGCCTGACCCGGTGGCGGTGCGCCTGGCCCTGATCGCCAGCGTCGTCACACTGGGGGCGCTGGAGCACTGGTTATTGCTCCTGCCCGCCCGCGTGGCCGCCGCCGCCGGGCAGGTGGTGGAGTAGCGTTGTTCGGCCCCACAGCCCCTCCTCGCTTGTCGCATGCCACACATTAGGGTATGATAACCAACGAGCAAGGAGGAACGTATGCTCGAAATTATCTTCTCGCCTCGGTCGTTGGCTGTGGTCGGCGCGTCGCCGGACCCTGAGCGGCTCGGGCATGTCGTATTGAAGAACATTGTCGTCAACGGCTACGCTGGGCATATCTACCCCATCCATCCGACCGCAACGGTCGTGCTTGATCTTCCGGCCTACCCCAGCATCACCGCTCTGCCCGAAATACCGGATCTGGTCGTGATCGTCATCCCGCCCCAGCATGTGCTGCCGGTGGTGGAGGAGTGTGGCAAAAAAGGTGTGAAGGGGCTGGTGGTGATCACCGCCGGCTTTAAGGAGGTGGGCGGCGAAGGGAAGGAGCTTGAGCGTCTGCTGCTGGCGAAGGTGCGCGAGTACGGGATGCGGATGATCGGCCCGAACTGCCTGGGGATCATCGATACGGTGAGCGATCTGAACGTCTCGTTTGCCGGTATGATGCCGCTGAGCGGCGAGATCGCGCTGATGTCGCAGTCTGGCGCGATGTGTACGGCTATCCTGGACTGGAGTCGGGCGCAGGGGATCGGCTTCTCGCGCTTTGTGTCGCTCGGCAACAAGGCCGATGTGGATGAGGTGGCGCTGCTGCACGCCTGGAATCGTGACCCGCACAGCAAGGTGATCCTGGCCTATCTGGAGGGGATCACCGATGGGCCAGGGTTTATCGCCGCCGCCCGCGAGGTGACACAGCAGACGCCGGTGATCGCGATCAAGAGCGGCACTACCGCCGCTGGTACGCGCGCCGCATCCTCGCACACCGGTTCGCTGGCTGGCTCCGAGGCGGCCTATGAGGCGGCCTTTAGCCAAAGCGGCATCCTGCGCGCCCGCACGATGAACGAACTGTTTGATCTGGCGATGATCTTCTCCTACCAGCCGCTCATCCAGGGCAACCGCGTTGCTATCGTTACCAACGCTGGCGGTCCCGGCATCCTGGCTACCGACGCCGTTGAGCGCAGTGGCCTGAAAATGGCCAGCTTCACCCCGGAGACCCTGACCTTCCTGCGGGCCAATCTGCCAGTGACGGCGAATATCTTCAACCCGATTGACATCATTGGTGATGCTCGTAGCGACCGCTACCGGATTGGGCTGGAGGCCGCTCTGGCTGATCCGAACGTGGACGCGGCGATTATCCTGCTTACCCCGCAGGCCCGCAGCGACCTGATCGAGACCTGTCTGGTGATCATCGAACTCTCGCGCACCTACGGGAAGCCGGTGGCGACGAGCTTTATGGGCGGCTACAGCCTCGGCCCATCGCTGGAGATGCTCAGTGTCAATAAGATTCCTAACTACACCTTCCCCGAGCGGGCTGTCCAGTCGCTCTCGTCGATGGTGCAGTACAGCACCTGGCGCCAGCGTCCCGCGCCTACCTATCGCAGCTTCGATGTCGATAAAGAGCGGGTGCGTAAGCTCTTCAGCAGCGTCCGCGAGTCGGGCCGGGTCGAGTTGGGCGAGATCGAGGCCCGCGAGGTGATTGATGCCTATGGCATGCGCCTGCCTCAGAGCCGTCTGGCCAGTTCGCCCGATGAGGCCGCTAAGATCGCCGCCGAGATTGGCTTCCCGGTGGTGATGAAGATCAGCAGCCCCGACATTTTGCATAAGAGCGACATTGGCGGGGTGAAGGTGGGCGTGAGCGACGCATCCAGCGCCCGCGATACCTACGAGTTGATCGAGTACCGCGCCCGCAAGTATAGCCCCGGTGCCCGCATCTGGGGCGTGCTGGTGCAGGAAATGGTACGCACGGGCCGCGAGATGCTGGTTGGCGTTACCCGCGACCCGCAGTTTGGTCCGCTGGTGGCCGTCGGTATGGGCGGCATCTACGTCGAGGTGCTGAAGGATCTTGCCTTCCGCCTCGCTCCGATCAGTGAACTTGAGGTGAGCGAACAACTGCGCTCGATCCGTACCTACCCGCTGCTGCGCGGCGTGCGCGGTGAGCAACCGGCCGATATTGCCGCGATTGAGGAGACGGTGCTGCGGGTCAGTCAGTTGGTCACCGACTTCCCTGAGATTGTCGAGATGGATATTAACCCCTTGGTAGTACACAATCAGGGCGAGGGCGCGATTGTGCTGGATGCGCGGATTATCCTGAAATAGTCGTGATAGGGTGATAGGGTGATAGGGTGAGCTACATTCACCATGTCACCTTGTCCAGGAGTCAGCCATGGCTACGCTCTATGTCGCTTCAACTGAGACCTTCGTCGGCAAGAGCGCGGTCTGCATCGGCCTGCTCCGCCGTATGCAGCGCGATGGATTCGACGTCGGTTACATGAAACCGGTCAGTGTCTCGGTGACTCACACAACCGACCGGGTGCTCGATGAGGACGCCGCCTTTATCCGCGAGACTCTCGGCCTCGCCGCGCCGCTGGAGCAGATTGCCCCGGTGCTGATCACCCCTGGCGTGGTCGAATCAATCATGCGCGGCCAGCCCGCTAACTTCGCCAAGATCCTGCGCGATGCGTACCTCAGCGTTTCGCGCAATAAGGACGCGATGGTGCTTGAGGGGACGAATACGTGGTCGGAGGGTGCGCTGCTCGATCTGAGCGCCGACCAGGTGACGGATCTGCTCCAGGCACCGGGCCTGCTGGTGAGCCGCTACAGCACGCCGCTTAGCGTCGATACGATTCTCGCCGTGCAACGCTACGTGGGCGACCGGCTGATCGGCGTGCTGCTCAACCAGGTGGAAGCTCCCCAGCGCGATTTTGTGCAGAGCCGGGTGGTGCCGTTCCTGGAGTCACGTAATATCCCGGTGTTTGGCTTGATTCCCCACGATCCGACCCTGGCCGGGATCAGCGTTGAGGAGCTGATCGAGCACCTTGGCGGTCAGATGATCGGCAAGCGCGAGTGGTGTGAGAAGACGGTTGACTCGCTGATGATTGGGGCGATGGGTGCCGAGGCCAGCCTCTCGTTTTTCCGCCGCCGCCCCAACAAGGCGGTGATCACCGGCGGCGACCGCAGCGACATCCAACTGGCCGCCCTGGAGACGAGTACCAACGCCCTGGTACTCACCGGCAACATTCGCCCTGCCTACCAGGTACTCGACCGTGCGGAGGAGCGCCAGGTGCCGATCATCATTGTCCCCGACGACACGCTGATCACGGTAGATCGCGCCGAGAGCCTCTTTGGCCGCGTGCGCTTTCACCAGACCGCGAAGCTCACCCGCTTCATTGAATTGATGGATGCTAACTTTGACTTCGCCCGTCTTTATCAGTCCCTTGGGATGGCCAAAAGTTAGCCGCCCCAGCGGGGCGGCTCTACCTACACGTACCTATGTCACACGAGCCTGAAATTATTGGCCCGCTCACCTTCGTCGAGAACGCCGACTATCCCTACCCTTTTGCGGTAGCTAAGCCGCCGCGTTTCTGGATGGAGGAGACGAGCGGCGTCCTCGGCACGGCCATTGAGGTCTTTATGCGCAGCGAGGATCTCAGCGCCGCCCAGCTGGATCTGATTAAGATCTACCTACAGCAGTACCTTGAGCGGGCGGTGATTACCGACGATGCCGACCGCCGCCGCCTGCTCGGCCGCCTGCCCAAGCTGCGGGGCGTGCGCGATATGGAGCGATTCGCCGAGGATCTGTCCGAGGTGGGGGTTGAGCCTTTCTAGAGAAAGTTTCACGCTCAGGACTGTTGCAACGTCGGCCTCGCCCCCTCACCCCTCTTCCACAAGGGGAGAGGGGTGATTCTGTATCAGGATGCGCTCGGCTCCCCCTCTCCCGTTCAGGGAGAGGGGGCTGGGGGTGAGGGTTGAGCGGTAATCACGCGACAGTGCCGGTGTCACTGCAACATGTTGTATAAAAAGCTCGTTCGTCCAATCCTGTTCCGCACTGCTGGCGGCGAGGCCGAATCCATCCACGAGTTTACGCTGAACATACTGGCCGCGCTGGGCCGCGCCCGCGCCGCCGCCGCGCTGGCCCAGCGAATCTGGGCCGTTCATAACCCGTCCCTGGAGCGCACGCTGTTCGGGGTGCGCTTCCCCAACCCGCTCGGTCTGGCCGCCGGTATGGACAAGAACGGCGTGGCCCTGCCAGCCTGGGCAGCCCTGGGGTTTGGGTTCGTGGAGGTCGGCACGGTCACGTGGCGCGCCCAGCCCGGCAACTCGCGCCCACGCATCTTCCGGCTGCCCGAGCGTGCGGCGCTGATCAACCGCATGGGCTTTAACAACGCCGGTGCGGTGGCCCTCGCCGCTCGGCTGAAGCAGATCGGCACGCCGCCCCTGCCGGTCGGCATCAGCCTGGGTAAGTCGCGCATGGCTCCGATTGAGGCGGCTACCGAGGACTACTGCGCCTCCTTCCGCACGCTCTACGATCACGGCAGCTACTTCGCGATCAACATCAGTTCGCCGAACACACCCGGCCTGCGCACCCTCCAAGATCGCGCCCAGCTTGGCGGTCTATTGGCGGCCCTCCAGACGATTAACCGGCGGATTAGCCACGCCCGCCATAGCACGCCCAAGCCTCTGCTGGTCAAGATCGCCCCTGACCTGAGCGACCCGGCGATCTGTGAACTGCTAGAGGTGTGCGCTGAACACGCCGTGAGCGGGATCATCGCGACGAATACGACGCTCAGCCGGGCGGGCGTAACCGACCACCCACGTGCGGGCGAGGCCGGGGGACTCAGTGGGCGGCCCCTCGCGGTTCGCGCCCTCCAGGTGGTGCAGTTCATCCGTCGCGAGGCTGGCCCCGATCTGCCGATCATCGGCGTGGGCGGAATCTCCACGCCTGACGACGCCCTGCGTATGCGCTACGCCGGGGCCGACCTGCTCCAGATCTACACCGGCCTGGTCTACGAAGGGCCGGGGGTGGTGCGCCGGATCGTCCGTGCGCTGACGTAGCGATGGAGCATCTCAGCCCTCACCCCCTGCCCCTCACCCTCACGGGGAGAGGGGCAGGGGGTGAGGGCTGAGCGATGGAGCATAGATGAGCAACAGCGTAAACTTTATCGCCGTTGACATTGGTGCAGCCAGTGGCCGCGTGATGCTCGGGCGCTGGGACGGTGCGCGCTTCGCCCTGGAGGAGTTGCACCGCTTCGGGAATGGCCCGGTCGAGCAGGGCGGCCACCTGCACTGGGATGCGCTGCGTTTGCTCGCTGAGATCTACACTGGCCTCGCCGCCTACACAGCCCGTCACACCGAGCCCCTGGCGGGGATCGGCATTGACACTTGGGCGGTGGACTACGGCCTACTCGACGCCGAGGGCCATCTGCTGGGCTATCCCTACCACTACCGCGACCGGCGCACCCGTGGCGTGCCTGCCCTGGTCGATGCGATCATGTCGCCGGAGCGGCTCTACGCCATCACCGGTATCCAGCGTCTGCCCTTCAACACGATCTACCAACTGGCCAGTGCGCTTGGCGACCCACAGCTACACGAGGCCGCGACCTTGCTGCTGATGCCCGACCTGCTGACCTACTGGCTCACCGGGCGCATGGTGGCCGAGTATACGAACGCCACTACGACCCAGTTGCTCGACGCGCAGACACGCACGTGGTCGGACGAGTTAATCGCCGCCCTTGGCATACCGGCACATATTCTGCCGCCACTGGTCGAACCCGGCACAATACTGGGGAATCTCGTACCGACGGTGCGTGACACAGCCGGGCTGTGCGCCGATGTGCCGGTGATTGCCACGGCATCCCACGACACGGCCAGTGCCGTGGCCGCTGTGCCTGGCCTCGACGCGAGCAGCGCCTACATCAGCAGCGGCACCTGGAGCCTGGTGGGCGTGGAGCTATCCGCGCCCATCCTGAGCGCGGACGCGCAGCGGCTGAGCGTCACCAACGAGGGCGGCGTGGGCGGGACGATCCGCTTCCTGAAGAATGTGGGCGGGCTGTGGCTGCTCCAGGAGTGTCAGCGCCAGTGGGAGCGCGAGGGGCACACGTACTCCTGGCCCGATCTCGTGGCCCTGGCCGAGGCCGCCGCGCCCCTGCGCTCGCTGGTTGATCCCGATGCGCCCGAGTTCCTGTCCCCTGATGATATGCCGACTGCCATCCGAGCGTATTGCCAGAGTACGAATCAGCCCGTACCCGTGGATGTCGGTGCGCTAGTACGCTGCTGCCTGGAGAGCCTGGCCCTGAAGTACCGCTGGGTGGTGGAGGCGCTGGAGTTGCTGACTGGCCGACAGATCACGATGATCCGGGTTGTCGGCGGCGGTAGCCAGAACGACCTGCTCTGCCAGTTCACAGCCGACGCCTGTGGGCGTCGGGTGGTGGCCGGGCCGGTGGAAGCCACCGCCCTCGGCAATATTCTGGTACAGGCGATAGCCACCGGGCACCTGTCCGACATCGCGGCGGGCCGCCGGGTGGTGGCCGAGTCCTTTCCGCAGACCGTGTATGTCCCACGGATCTCCGGCGACTGGGACGCAGCAATCATCGGGTTTGAGGCTCTCGTGGCCGTCACAGACCGCCATTGACTGACTCCACCGGCCATGCCGTGTGCACGCCAGCATACATATCCGCCCTAGACAAGGTTCAATCCAGCTTTAGGCATGTTTCAATCCAGATTGACAATTCAGCGACGAAACGATGACGCGGTGAGGCGCTCCGTATCGCCTCATCACCTCATCGCCTCGTCGCAAGACTGTAAAGCTGAATGTGCCCATTTTGAAACATGCCTTACAGTGTGCGCTATGTGTAGCACGGGCTTCTAGCCTGCCGATACGCTCCAGGCGGGCTGGAAGCCCACACTACAAACTGTCACGCTGAAACCTTGTCTACTGACCCATATTCGCCATGGCCTCAGCGTGTTCTTCAGCGGCGCGCTTGCGCAGGGAAGCGTCGAAGAGAAGGTCGAGAGCGGTCATCGCCAGGATCTTGGCCCCATCCACAATCGCGGCGTGGCCGGCTGCGCTGCGGGTGGCGGCGGCAACCTCGTGGGTGTGCCAGCCCGCCTCCGCGTCACAGATCTTCAGGTAGGCGCACGATACCGGGATACGGTGACTCACGTTGCCCAAATCTGTGGATCCGCCGCCGTCGCTGCTGTGATCCGTGCGCTCAACAATCGGACGCCCGAGGGCCGCCAGGTTCGCCTTAAATGCCTCACCGATGCTGTGGCTCGGTACCATATTCAGATAAGGCGGCATATACTCGTGCCACTCCATACACGCCCCGCTGGCGGTGGCCCCAGCCTCGGCGCAGGCGACCACCCGCTGCACCAGATCGCGGGCGTAGGCCGGGTCGGCGGCGCGCACGCGGAAGCGGCAGGCGGTGTAACTGGGGATCACGTTGGCCGCCGTGCCGCCGTGGGTAATAATTCCGTGGATGCGAGCGTCAGAGCGGATCTGCTGGCGCAGCAGACCGATGCTGCTGAACATCACAATGACCGCGTCCAGGGCGTTGATACCCTCGTGGGGATTGGCGGCCGCGTGGGCTGCGCGCCCGTGGAAGCTAAAATCGAGGCCGTGGGCCACCAGCGAACTATCCGACGCCACCCCGTCCTCGGTAAGCGGGTGGATCATAATCGCCGCGTCCATCCCGTGGAAATAACCGTGGCGAAGGATCGGGATCTTCCCGCCCGCATTCGGCACCGTCGACTCCTCGGCGGGCGTGCCGATCACCGACACGGAGCCGGGCAGGTGCTGGCCGAGCCGGGCCAGGGCCAAGCCAGCGCCCAGGGCCGCTGTCGCAATGATGTTATGCCCGCAGCCGTGGCCCACCTCAGGCAGGGCGTCGTACTCCGCGATGATCGCCACGCGAGGGCCGGGCTTCCCGCCGGGGAGACGTGCGGCAAATGCCGTGGGCATGCCTGCGATCCCGCGCTCGACATCGGCCCCGAACTCGCCCAGGATAGCGCTCAGACGTGCCGACGCCTGATACTCCTGAAGGCCGATCTCCGGGTTGTCCGCCATCCAGTCGCTTATCTCGATCAGCAAGCTAGACATCTGATCGATCTCTCGCTGCGCCGCTGCCTTTAGCTCGCTCAGCTCCATGTCGTCTCCTCAGTGGTTGTGATACCACCTACCGCAAAACCGCAAAATTCGCCATGTCACGCTGAGCGAAGCGAAGCGTCCCGGTGTGCATCATCATCGCC